>DASUXN010000471.1:0-5002 GCA_036377875.1 Acidimicrobiales bacterium | reverse complement strand
GCCGGGCTCGACGGGTTGGGGACGTGGTTCGCCACCGCCAACGACCCTGCGGCCAAGGCCGGGCAGGCGCCGGCTCGGTACCTCTACGCCCTCGGGTTCGGGTTCACCGGCAGCACCGCCTCGGGAACGATCGGCCTGGTGACGGTCCCCGAGGGCAAGTTCGCCCTGCTCACGGTTCGGGGGCCGGACGGCAAGTCCTACGACGCCGCCATCCCCTTCGACTGGGAGGACGGCCGCTTCTACTTCCCCCTCGTGCACCAGCTGGCGCCGGGGGTGTGGGGCGGGTGGGTGTTCGACCACAGCGGGGGCACGTGGGTGCCGATCGGGCAGGTCAGCCTTCCCGCCGCGTGGGGAAAGCTCTCCCCCTCGAGCTACACGGCTTCGCTGTGGTTGGGCGCTCCTGCCGCCACCTGCTCGGCCTACCCGGCGGCCGACGTGCTCGTCCACCCGCCGATCGGGTTCTCGGGCTCGACGACCAGCCAGGGCCAGCGCGGGTTCTCGGGCGCCCCGGCCGGGGCGTGCGCCGGCCAGGCGTCGGTCGAGCACGACCTCTGGGCCCGCTACCGCTCCGGGTCGTAGTTCGGGTCGAGCCGCTCCGGGACGGGGGGTTGGCAGCGGGGGCACCAGTAGACGGTGCGAGCGAGATCGCCCTGGCGGCGGGCCTCGATGGCGGTGCGGCAGCGGCGGCAGGGCCGGCCCGCCCGGTTGTAGACGTACCGCTCGACGCCCCGACCAGTGAAAGGGCCCAGCTGGGCCCGCATCAGCCGGCTGGCGACAGCGTAGAGGGCGTCGAGCTGCTCGTCGGTGACCGTGGCCTGCGGTGTCCCGGGGTTGAGGTGCTCGACGAACAGGGCCTCGCAGCGCCAGATGTTGCCGATCCCGGCCGCGATCCGCTGGTCGAGGAGAAGCTCGCCGAGGGGCGTCTCGGGCGGGCGGGCGCGGGCCCGGCGGCGGATCTCGGGCAGGTCGAGGGGGTCGTCGAGGATGTCGGGGCCCAGCCCGGCCAGGGCGGGGTGGATGGCCTCGGCGCGAGGTTGGAGCAGTTCGACCACAGGGGCGTTGAAGCACACCGCCACCCGATCGCCGCAGGTGAGCGTCAGACGGGCCTGGAAGCGCGGCTTCCGCCACGGCTCGCCGGCCCGGTAGACGTGCCACGACCCGGTCATCTTCATGTGGGAGTGCAGGGTCTGGCCCGAGTCGAGGCGTATCAGGAGGTGCTTGCCGTTGGCCTCGACGTTCTCGACCGTCTGGCCCACCAGCTTCGAGGCCGGCAGGCCGTCGACGATCGTGGTGGCGTCGGTGATGGTGCGGCCCGCCAGCCAGCGGTGGAGGGTGGCGGCGGTGCGGAAGAGGGTGTCGCCCTCAGGCACCGTAGCGAACGAGGCCTTTGGGCGAGGGAACGAACCCGGCCGCCCGCAGCACCGGCTCCAGCCCCTCGTCGTAGCGCTCGAGCCCGAGCCGGCGGATGCGGCCGCGGTCGAGGAGCGTGCCCAGAGCGGCCACTGCGGACTCCTCCCACGTGGAGTCGAGGGGGCGCAGGGCGAGCAGGCCCCGTCCCCCCCGCTCCAGGTAGAGCGAGGCCACGCCGTCGAGGAGGACCACGAAGGCACCGGCGACCCGCCGCGGCTTGGCCGGCGCCTCGGTCGTCGGCCACGGCAGGGCCACGCCGTAGGCGTTGGCCGGGTCGGTGGCGGCCAGGACGAGAGGCGTAGGCGTGGTCGAGGGGGCGGGCCGGGCTCGCAGCCGGTCGACCGCTCCGGGCAGGGCGAACTGGGCGCCCCCTAGGCCGGTCACGAAGTAGCCCCTTCTGGCCCGCCCCGCCTCCTCCAGCGCCCGCAGGACGGGGTAGACGGTGGCGAAGCCTCCGGCGTGGCCTTCGCCCCGCACCGCCTCACGCGTGAGCACGCCGTGGCGCTCGAGCAGGGCGCCGGCCAGCGCCCTGGCCCGGTCGGCGGCGGTGATCTCCCCGACGGGAAGGTCGGCTTCCACCAGCGACCAGCGGCCCTGGGCCTTGGGTGGGCCCAGCACGGTGAGGGACCCGAGGTTGGGGCGACCTCGGCGCGCCGACGAACGGCCGCCGCCCCGACCGGCGCTGCCGGTGAACGCCCGCAAGGCGGCGAACGAGTCGTTGGTCACCTCGCCCGCCCACACCAGGTCCCACAGGGCGTCGAGCGTGGCCTTCTCGTCGCTTCCGCGCAGCTCGGGGAAGAAGCACGCCCCCCGCCGCCCGAGGATCTCCCGGATGCGGTCGTGCTCGATGTCGGAGGGGCGGTCGCCGGCGGGAGGCCGCAAGGCGGCCGCCTCCTCCCGGAGGAAGAGCATCACCTTGCCGTCGTCCCGCCCGAGCGGCCCCACCCCCACCCACACGACCTGCCCGGCGGCGGCCAGCTCGTCGAGCAGGCGAGGGGAGTAGTCGGTCACCCGGGCGGGCAGGACGTCGCGCTCCAGCACCGACGCGGGGAGAGGGACCCCCTGGAGCTGGGCCACCGCCTCCAGCAGCCGGTCGAGGCTGTGACGCCGTTCGGGCACGGAGCCTGGCGCTTCTGCGCCGATGCCGTGCCAGGCGGGCAGGAAGCGGGCCAGCGCCTCGGCCTCGGTGGGCTCCACCTCCCGCCGCAGGGCGGCCAGTGAGATCTGGCGCAGCCGGCGCAGCACGTCGGGGTCGCACCACTCCCGCTCGGTCCCCCCGGGCTTGAAGTCGCCGCGCAGCAGCAGCCCGGCGTCGGCCCGGCGCTGCAGGACGGGCTCGACGGCGGCCGGGGGCAACCCGTAGCGCGCCGCCGGCTCGGCGGTGACGAAGGGGCCGTGGCGGCGGGCCCAGCGCGCCAGCAGGGTGCCCAGCGGGTCGTCGACGGGCTCGAGGAACGCCTCGGGCAGGCCGGGCGGAGGCTGGACGCCCAGGGCGTCGCGGTAGCGGCCCGCATCCTCGGCGGCGATGAGGCGGAGCTCGCCGGCGATGCGCACCTCGACCGCCCGGCGCTCCCGCACCAGCGTTCCCGAGAAGTCGTTCGTGGAGCGGGCCCGCAGCTCGGCCGCGGTCAGGTCGCCCAGGCGGCGGAGGATGTCAGAGGCGCCATCGGGATTGCGGGCCCAGCGGTCCTCGTCGAGGAACTGGAGGTCGGCCTCGAGGTCGGCCACCGCGTCGGCCGAGATCAGCTCCCGCAGGTCTTCCGAGCCCAGCAGCTCGGCCAGCAGCCCACGGTCGAGGGTGAGGGCCTGGGCCCGGCGCTCGGCGATGGGGGCGTCGCCCTCGTACAGGAACGAGGCGACGTAGGCGAAGGCCAGCGACTGGGCGAAGGGCGAGGGCCGGGGGGTGTCCACCGAGATCACCCGCACCGTGCGAGACCGGATCGAGCCCATGAGATCGATCAGGGCGGGAAGGTCGAACACGTCCCGCAGGCACTCCCGGTAGGTCTCCAGCAGGATCGGGAAGGAGCCGTGCCGCGACGCCACCGCCAGCAGGTCGGCCGCCCGCTGGCGCTGCTGCCATAGGGGCGTGCGCTGGCCCGGCCTCCGCCTCGGCAGCAACAGGGCCCGGGCCGCGTTCTCCCGGAAGCGGCTGGCGAACAGGGCGGAGTTGGCCAGCTCGCCCACCACCAGCTCCTCCACCTCCTCGGGGTCGAGGAGGATGGACTCGACGGGCGGCGCCTCGTCGGCCTCGGGCAGGCGCACGACGAACCCCTCGTCGCTCGACATGGTCTGGACCTCGACGCCGAGGCGGCTTCGCACCTTGGCCTCCACCGCCAGCGCCCACGGGGCGTGCACCCGCCCGCCCAGGGGCGACAGGACGCACACCCGCCAGTCGCCCAGCTCGTCGCGAAAGCGCTCCACCACGAGTTGGCGGTCGGTGGGCAGGGCGCCGGTGACGGCCCGCTCCTCGGCCAGGTAGGCGCGCAGGTTGCTCAGCGCCAACGGGTCGAGCTCGCACTCCTCGGCCAGGCGGCGGTCGTCCCACCCGTCCACCTCTCGGAGGAAGGCGCCGATGGCCTTGCCCAGCTCGGCCGGGCGGCCGATGTGGTCGCCGTGCCAGAACGGCATCTTGCCCGGCTCGCCGGGGGCGGGCGTGACGACGACCCGGTCACGGGTGATGTCCTGGATGCGCCAGGTGGTCGCCCCCAGCACGAAGGTCTCCCCCGGCCGGCTCTCGTACACGAACTCCTCGTCGACCTCCCCCACCCGTCCGCCCTCGGGGGTGAACACGCCGAACAGGCCCCGGTCGGGGATGGTGCCGCCCGAGATGACGGCCAGCATGCGGGCCCCGGCCCGGGCCCGCAGCGTGCCCTCCACCCGGTCCCAGACGATGCGGGGGCGCAGCTCGGAGAACTCGTCGGAGGGGTATCGGCCGGCCAGCATGTCGAGCACGCCCTCCAGCACCGGCCTCGTGCACTCGGCGAAGGGCTCGGCGCCCCGCACCACCGCGGCCACCTCGTCGACCGTCAGGTCCTCGATCGCGACCATGGCCACGATCTGCTGGGCCAGCACGTCGACCGGGTTGCGGGGGATGCGGGTCTCCTCGATCAGCCCCGCCTTCATGCGGGACACCACCACCGCCGCCTCGACCAGGTCGCCCCGGAACTTGGGGAAGATGCGGCCCCGGGACGGCTCGCCCACCGAATGGCCGGCCCGGCCGATGCGCTGGAGACCGCTCGCCACCGACGTGGGCGACTCCACCTGCACCACGAGGTCGATGGCGCCCATGTCGATGCCCAGCTCCAGGCTGGAGGTGGCGACGAGGGCGGGCAGCTTGCCCGCCTTGAGGGCGTCCTCGATCTCCAGCCGCTGCTCCCGGGCCACCGACCCGTGATGGGCCCGCACCAGGTCCACTGGGCTGCCTGACTCGCTTTGCTCGGTGGCGAGCTCGTTGAGGCGGGCGGCCAGGCGCTCGGCCAGGCGGCGGGCGTTGACGAAGACGATGGTCGAGTTGTGCTCGAGGATCAGCTCCAGCAGCCGGGGGTGCATCGACGGCCAGATGGAGCGGCGGACCGGGCCGGCGGCAGCCGGG
>DASUXN010000470.1:0-2085 GCA_036377875.1 Acidimicrobiales bacterium | reverse complement strand
ATCCGTTCAGCGATCGGGTCCGTGAGCCCGCTCGACGTGAGCAGGTTCGACATCGTCGTCGACTCGCCGCCCGGCATCACGAGCGCGTCGACGGACTCCAATTGCTCGGGTGTGCGGACCTCGGCGACGTGCGCGCCGATGGTCAGCAAGCGCTCAGCGTGGGCGCGGAACGCCCCCTGCAGCGCAAGCACCCCGATGGTCGGAGCCACCACCTGGAGGCTCCCCGTGACCCGCACCCATGGTTACCAACCTCGTTCGGCGTAACGCTGGTTGATCTCGTCCATGCCGATGCCGGTCATCGGGGCCCCGAGCCCACGGCTGACCTTGGCGAGTATGGCCGGATCCTGGAAGTGCGTGGTGGCCTCGACGATGGCCTTGGCCCGGGGCGCCGGGTTGTCGGACTTGAAGATGCCCGAGCCCACGAACACGGCCTCCGCCCCGAGCTGCATGGCCAGCGCGGCGTCGGCGGGGGTGGCGATGCCCCCGGCGCAGAAGAGCGGGACGGGCAGGCGGCCCGTCTCGGCCAGCTCCTGCACGAGGGCCACGGGTGCCTGGAGCTGCTTGGCCCAGCCGTAGAGCTCCGCCGAGTCGGCCGTGCCGATCTTGCGCAGGTCGCCCAGGATCGAGCGGAGGTGGCGGACCGCCTCCTGCACGTCGCCGGTGCCGGCCTCGCCCTTGGAGCGGATCATGGCCGCCCCCTCGGAGATGCGCCGCAGGGCCTCGCCCAGGTCGGTGGCGCCGCACACGAACGGCACCGTGAAGGGCCACTTGTCGATGTGGTGGGCCTGGTCGGCCGGGGTGAGGACCTCGCTCTCGTCGATGAAGTCCACCCCGAGCGCCTCCAGCACCTGCGCCTCGGCGAAGTGCCCGATGCGGGCCTTGGCCATCACCGGGACGGTGACGGCGGCCATGATCCCCTCGATCATCGAGGGGTCGCTCATCCGGGAGACGCCGCCGTCGCGGCGGATGTCGGACGGGACCCGCTCGAGGGCCATGACGGCCACCGCGCCGGCGTCCTCGGCCACCTTGGCCTGTTCGGGCGTGACCACGTCCATGATCACACCGCCGCGCAGCATCTCGGCCAGGCCGCGCTTCACCCGGGGGGTGCCGGTCCGAGCCGTGTCGTCAGGAGCGCCCATACGAGGCCAGTCTACGGCCGCCCCCGTTCGCCGAGTCCCTATAACTCGCGCAACGCCGCGATGCGCTCGTCGAGCGGGGGGTGGGTGTCGAAGAGGCGGCCCAGCCAGGCCAGCTTGCCCTCCTCTTCCCGGCGGGCCACCGGGGACTCGATCCACAGGTGGGCGGTGGCCCGCGAGCCCGAGTGCACGACCGTCGTGTCGTCCCGAAGCTTCTCGAGGGCGGCGGCCAGGCCGGGCGGGTACCGGGTGAGCGACACCCCGGTGACGTCGGCCAGGGCCTCTCGCCGCCGGCTCACCGCGAACTGCATGAGGCGGGCCGCCAGTGGCGCCAGGACGAGGAAGGCGAAGCCCACCAGGGCCACGATGGCGGCCGGGCCGGCGCCGCCCCCGCTGCGGTCGTCCCGGTGGCGGGGCCCGCCCCACCACAAGAAGCGCAGGCCCCAGTCGGACAGCAGCGCCACCAGCCCCACCATGGTGACGGCCAGGGTCGACACCAGGATGTCGTAGTTCTTGACGTGGCTCAGCTCGTGAGCCAGCACGCCCTCCAGCTCGATGCGGTTCAGCTTCGTCAACAGCCCGGTGGTGACGGCCACGGCCGCGTGCCGGGGGTCCCGTCCGGTGGCGAAGGCGTTCGGCGCGTCGTCCTCGATGACGTACACCCGGGGCTTGGGGAGGCCGGCCGCGATGCACAGCCCCTCCACCAGGTTGTGCAGGCGGGCGTGCTCCTCGGGGTCGGCGGGCCGGGCGTGGCTCATGGCCAGCGCGATGGAGTCCGACTTCCAGTAGGCCGCCGCCGCCGCCCCGCCCGCCACGACGAGAGCGATCAGGAGGCCGATGACCCCGCCCCCCACCAGCAGGCTGAATGCCCACGCCGTGGCCGCCACCACCAGCACGAAGGCGGCGACGAGGAGCGCGGAGCGGCGCTTGTTGGCTGCTACCTGGTCGT
>DASUXN010000469.1:0-3101 GCA_036377875.1 Acidimicrobiales bacterium | reverse complement strand
CCGCCGCCCCCACCTCCTCCGCCCCCGCCTCCGCCGTCGTACTCGTCGTACTCCGACTACGACGACGACTCGCCGTCGGGCACGTACAAGCCTGCGTACCAGCAGGCGCCCTATCTCTCCTCCCCCGACGAGCCGAGCTGGCTCGACGAGGACCCCGACCTGATCGCCCCACCACCCCCTCCTCCGCCACCGCCGGGGCCACCCCGATTCGATCCTGACCCTGGGACGGCATCTATGCAGCATTGGACGGAGCCACCGTCGGGGGAGGTCCCCCGCATCCTGATCGACGAGGAGGAGGGCGAGCCCGGCGAGGAGGACCTGAGCGCCTGGGGTTCCCTCGGCGCCAGCCCCCGTTGGCGCGACCAGCCCACCGACTGGGAGGACGCCGACTTCAACGAGGCCATCCTGGCCGACGAGGGCCACCGCATGGGCGCCCTGAGGGCCCAGCGGCCCGACTCCGCTCCCTTCTCCTTCGACGACGAGCCCGAGGAGGACGACGAGCCCGTGGCCGCTCCCTTCGACCGCGGACCGGGCGGCGGCGGCTCCGTTCCCGGACGAGCCCGCATCTCCACCCTCCCGACGGGCGGCCCCCGCCTGCCCCCGCCCGGCGGTGGCGGCCGGCGGTCCGACCCCCGCGACGTCTCGACCCGGGTGGTCACCGGCGCCATCGCCGGCGGCGTCCTCCTCGTGGCCGCCGCCATCGGCCCGGCCGCCCTGGTCTTCCTGGTCGCGGTGGCCCTCACCATGTCCACCGCCGAGCTGTTCCAGGCCCTTCGCACCAGGGGCCACCACCCCGCCACCCTGCTCGGGCTGGTGGGCACCGCCTCGCTCGTGGGGGCCGTCTACTGGCGGGGGCTGGAAGCGTTCCCGCTGGTCCTGTCGCTCTACGTGCTGTTCGCCATGCTCTGGTACCTGACCGGGGTGGTGCGGGCCAAGCCGACGGTCAACATCGCGGTGAGCGTCATGGCCTTCCTCTACGTCGGCTTCCTGGGCTCGTTCGCCCCCCTCATGCTCAAGGCGGGCGGCGACGGCATGCGGATCCTGCTGGGCGCCATCATCGCCACCGTCGCCTACGACATCGGGGCCTTCTTCACCGGCCGGTCGATGGGCAAGACGCCCCTGGCCCCTGCCGTCAGCCCCAACAAGACCGTCGAGGGAATGGTGGGGGCCACCCTCATCACGATTCTCGTGTGCTGGATCCTCGTCGGATCGATCGACCCGTGGGACCGGGGCAAGGCGGTGTGGCTGGCCCTGGTCGTGTCGCTGGCCGCGCCTCTCGGCGACCTGTGCGAGTCGATGATCAAGCGCGACCTGGACGTGAAGGACATGGGCAACCTGCTCCCCGGCCACGGAGGCGTGCTCGACCGCATCGACGCCCTGCTGTTCGTGATGCCGGCGACGTACTACCTCGTGCGCGTCATCTTCTGAGCTCCGCCCGCCCCCTCACCGTCGCCATCGCCGGCTCGACCGGCTCCATCGGCACGCAGACTCTCGACGTGGTGCGGGCCGAACCCGGCCGCTACCGCGTGATCGCCCTCGGCGCGTCCCGCTCGGTCGACGTGCTGGCCGAGCAGGCCCGGGAGCTGCGCCCCGAACGGGTGGCGGTGGCCGACGAGTCCCTCGCCGCCGAGCTCAAGGCGGCCGTGCCCGCCGGCACCGAGGTGTGGTCCGGCCCCGACGCGCTGGCCGCCATCGCCAGCGAGGCGGACGTGGTGGTCAACGGGGTGGTCGGCTTTGCCGGCCTGCCCGTCACCCTGGCCGCCCTGGAGGCGGGCCACCGCCTGGCCCTGGCCAACAAGGAGTCGCTGATCGCGGCCGGTCCCGTCGTCCAGCGGGCCCGGGCCACCCCCGGTGCGGAGATCGTCCCCGTGGACTCCGAGCACTGCGCCGTCCACCAGTGCCTGCGGTCGGGCAGCCGGGAGCGGGTGCGGCGCATCGTGCTCACCGCCAGCGGGGGGCCGTTCCGGGGGCGGAAGGCCGCCGACCTGGCCGGGGTCACCGTCGACGACGCCCTCGCCCATCCGACGTGGTCGATGGGACCGAAGATCACCATCGACTCCTCGACGTTGATGAACAAGGGGCTGGAGGTCATCGAGGCCCACGAGCTGTTCGGCCTGGGCTACGACGCCATCGACGTGGTCGTCCACCCCCAGTCGGTCGTGCACTCCATGGTCGAGTTCAGCGACGGGGCCACGATCGCCCAGCTGTCCGAGCCCGACATGCGCCTGCCCATCGCCTACGCCCTCGCCTACCCCGACCGCGGCACCGTCCCGTTCGGGGCGCTCGACTGGTCCGAGGCCCGCAGCCTCGACTTCGAGCCCCCCGACCGCAACGCCTTCCCGTGCCTCGACCTGGCCTACCAGGCGGGACGGACGGGCGGCACCGCCCCGGCCTGGCTGAGCGCGGCCAACGAAGTGGCGGTGGAGGCATTCCTCGCCGGGCTCATCCTCTGGACCGGAATTGCCGATGTCATCTCCGAGACCCTCGCGGGGCACGATGGAACAGAGCCGACCAGCCCCGACGTTGTTCTGGAAGCCGATCGGTTGGCGCGCCTACGAGCGCGGCAGGCGGTAGAACGGAGATCCGCGTCGACATGAGCCAGACCAGCGAACAGCCGCAGCCCGCCGCCCCCGCGGAGCCCACCGACCGCCCCGAGGCCAACTCGCCGACGCGGGCCCTGATCATGCTGGCCCTGCTGGGCGGCATCACGATCTTCGCCATCGTGAGCGGGTCGTTCCCGGCCCTGCTCTTCGTGCTCGCCCTGATGGCCTCGGTGATGATCCACGAGGCCGGCCACTTCGTCACCGCCAAGTGGACGGGGATGAAGGTCACCGAGTTCTTCCTCGGCTTCGGCCCTCGCCTGTGGTCCACCCGGCGGGGCGAGACCGAATACGGGGTGAAGGCGATCCCCGCCGGCGGCTACGTGCGCATCGTGGGGATGTCCAACGTCGAGAAGGGCATCGACCCGTCCGACGAGCCCCGCACCTACCGCCAGCAGTCCTACCCGAAGAAGGTGCTGGTGGCGGTGGCCGGCATCGTCACCCACTTCGTGATGGCGTTCCTGCTGCTCATGGTGCTGTGGACGGTGGTGGGCGTGCCCG
>DASUXN010000468.1:0-3908 GCA_036377875.1 Acidimicrobiales bacterium | reverse complement strand
CCTGTCAGGAGTGCCCACGGACCGCCGGACTCTCACCTCCGTCCTCAAGGACCACATCGAAAGGGGTGCCGCCAGCGGGCGCTTCGCCGGCCTCGTCGGCGCAGTGGTGGCGGGCGAGGAGATCCTCATTGAAGCGGCCCGGAACGCCTCGGCCAAACCCGGAAGCGCGGCTGCCCCAGGACCCGACACGATCCTTGAGATCGGCTCGGTCACGAAGTTGTTTACGGCCCTGGCCCTATCGGCTCAAGCCCACCGGCGGCGGGTGGACCTCAACCAGCCGGTACGGTCGCTTCTGCCTCCCGGCGTCGACGTGCGCTCGGGCGCGTGGCACGAAGCCTCCCTCCAGCACCTCGCCACCCACACCTCCGGCCTCCCCCGTCTGCCCAAGGGCTTCTTCCTCCGCTCGCTCCACCGGCTGGACGACCCTTACGCCGACTTCGAGGTGCCGGACCTCTACGCGTCCCTGTCCCGCACCCGGTTGCGATCCCGACCCGGAACTCGCTTTCACTACTCGAACCTCGGCATGGGCCTGTTGGGTCACGCCCTGTCGCGGAACGAGGGCGTCGACTACGGCGAGCTCGTAGGGACGCTGATCTGCGCTCCACTCGGACTCCGCGATACCGGCGTGTCCCTCGCCCCGGACCAGGAGGCCCGGTTCATCCAGGGCCACGACCGGCGGGGCCGGGCCACGGGTCCGTGGCACATCCCGGCTCTGGCCGGGGCCGGCGCACTCCTCTCCACGCCGAGCGATCTGGCCAGATTTCTCCAGGTCCAGCTCGCCCCCGACCGCGCAGGGGCCGAGGGGCTTGAAGAGGCCATCCGCGCCACCCAGGCGGAGCGGTTCTCCGGTCGGCGAACCGGGGTGGGCCTGGGCTGGTTGATCTCGCCGTTCGGGACCGGGGGCACACTTCGCTGGCACAACGGTCGCACCGGCGGCTACAGCGCGTTCCTCGGCATGACATCCCTTGCCGGCGTAGCCGTCCTGGCGAACTCGGCCCGGTCGGTCGATGGGATCGGGACGGAGTTGCTGCGGGCGGTGACGGAGATGTCCCAGTGAGGGCGAGGGTCGTCCCCCTCGACCTGCCGGCTCAGGGCCCGGCGAGTAGTACCGCCTCGGCCTGCTTGACCCGGACGGCGGCGGCGGCCGTGTGCAGCGCCGCCAGCTCGTCCTCGGTGAGCCCGAGCTGGACGATGTCCTCCACCCCGTTGGGGCCCAGGCGGGCGGGAACCCCCAGGTAGACGCCCTCGATCCCGTACTGGCCGTCCAGCCAGGCGCTCACCGGTAGGACGTCGGTCCCGGGCGTGAGGACGGCCTTCACCATGGCCTCGGCCGCCGCCGCCGGGGCGAAGTAAGCAGACCCGGTCTTGAGCAGGCCGACGATCTCGGCCCCGCCGTCTCGGGTGCGGGCGACGATCTCGGCCACCGCCTCGTCGCTGAGGACGGCCGACAGCGGGCGACCGCCGATCCACGTCGCCGACGGGATCGGGACCATGGTCTCCCCGTGGGACCCGAGGGTGAGGGCCTTGACCTCGGAGGGGTCGACTCCCGCCCGTTCGGCCAGGAAGTGGGAGAAGCGGGCCGTGTCGAGCACCCCGGCCTGCCCCATGACACGGCTGCGGGGCAGCCCGGACACCTCGGCTGCCAGGGCCGTCATCTCGTCGAGCGGGTTGGTGACCACGATGAGGATGGCCTCGGGGGCGACCTCGACCAGGCGGCGGGTGACGTCGGCGACGATGCGGGCATTGGTCTCCAGCAGGTCCATGCGGCTCATGCCCGGCTTCCGGGCCACGCCGGCGGTTATGACCGCCACCGTCGACCCGGCTGCCTCGGCGTAGCCGTTGGTGCCGACGACGCGCGTGCGGAAGCCCACGATCGGCCGGCTCTGCATGAGGTCGAGGGCCAGCCCCTGCGGCCGCCCCTCGATCACGTCGGTGAGCACGACCTCCTCGGCGTACCTCCCTTCGGCGATGCGCTGGGCGAGCGTCGACCCGTAGAACCCGGCCCCGACCACCGTGACCTTCACAGGGGTCACAGGGGTCACAGGCGGTCGACGATGGCGGAGGCGAACTCGGACGTCTTGACTTCGGTCGCTCCCTCGGTGAGGCGGGCGAAGTCGTAGGTGACGATGCCCTCGCCGATGGTGGCCTCGAGGGCCCGCACCACGTCGTCCGCCGCCTCCTGCCAGCCCAGGTGCTCCAACATGAGCACGCCCGACAGCAGCAGGGAGCCGGGGTTGACCTTGTCCTGACCTGCGTATTTGGGCGCGGTGCCGTGGGTCGCCTCGAACACGCCGTGGCCGGTCACGTAGTTGATGTTCCCGCCCGGGGCGATGCCGATGCCGCCCACCTGGGCGGCGAGGGCGTCCGACGCGTAGTCCCCGTTGAGGTTGGTGGTGGCGATCACGTCGAAGTCGTCCGGGCGGGTGAGGACCTGCTGGAGGAAGATATCGGCGATCGTGTCCTTGACCAGGATGCGATCGCCGGGCTGGCCGCCGCAGTCGTCCCAGGACACGGCGGTGTCGGCGAACTCCTCCTTGGCCACCTCGTAGCCCCACGCCCGGAACGCGCCTTCGGTGAACTTCTGGATGTTCCCCTTGTGCACGAGCGTGACCGACTTCCGGCCCCGCTTCACGGCGTAGTCGAGGGCGGCCCGCACCAGCCGCTTCGACCCCGTGATCGACACCGGCTTCAGCCCCACGCCCGAGTCGGGCCGGATGTCCCAGCCGTACTCCTCCCGTACGAACTCGATCAGCCGCTTGACCTCGGGAGTGCCCTCTTGCAGCTCCTTGCCGGCGTAGACGTCCTCGGTGTTCTCCCGGAAGATCACCATGTCGACCTTTTCGGGGTGCTTCACCGGCGAAGGCACGCCCCGGAACCACCGCACCGGCCGCAGGCAGACGTAGAGGTCGAGGATCTGGCGCAGGGCCACGTTGAGGCTGCGGATGCCGCCCCCCACGGGAGTGGTCAGCGGGCCCTTGATCCCCACCACGTGGTCCCGGAAGGCGGTGACCGTCTCCTCGGGCAGCCACTCCCCCGTCTCGTCGAAGGCCTGCTGGCCGGCCAGGACCGGCTTCCAGGCGATGCGCTTGCCGTGTTTCGCCACCGCTGCGTCGAGCACGGCCTGAGCCGCGGGCCAGATGTCGACGCCGATCCCGTCCCCCCGTATGAAGGGGAGGATCGGCTCGTCGGGGACGTTCAGCCGGCCGTCGCCACCGACCGTGATCTTCTCGGGCGCCATCCCGGCAGGTTAGTGAGCGCCGGCCAGTCCGAGGTTGGCGTAGATCTCCCGCGTCGCGGTGGACCGGTTGAGGGTGTAGAAGTGCAGGCCGGGGGCGCCGGCGTCGAGCAGCTGCTGGCACAGCTCGGTGGCCATCTCGATGCCGACCTTGCGCTGGGCGGCGTCGTCGTCGGCCACCGCCTCGAGCCGGGCGACCACCTCGGGGGGCACGTCGGTGCCCGACAGCTGGGCCATGCGCCGGGTGCGGGACAGGTTGGTGATGGGCATGAGGCCGGGCACGATCGGCTTGTTCAAACCACGCTCGGCCAGGTCGTCCACCAGCCCTAGGTAGTCCTCGAGGCGGAAGAAGAACTGGGTGATGGCGAAGTCGGCCAGCTCCAGCTTGGCGGCGAGGTGGTCGCGGTCGAAACGGCGGTCGCCGTTGGAGTTGGGGTGCAGTTCGGGGTGGGCGGCGACGCCGATGGAGAACCCGCCGATGGCCCGGGCCAGCTCGACCAGCTCGATGGCGTGCTTGAGCTCGCCCATGCCCGCTTCCTCCTCGGGCGGCGGGTCGCCGCCCAGGGCGAGCAGGTTCTCCACTCCCGCCTTGCGGAAGTCGATGAGGATCTCGGCCAGCTCGAGGCGGCTGTGGACCACGCACGTGAGGTGGGCCATGGGGGTCAGCGACGTC
>DASUXN010000467.1:0-2475 GCA_036377875.1 Acidimicrobiales bacterium | reverse complement strand
GGAGGCGGCGGTGTCGTGGGCGCCGTGGATCGGGCTGCTGGCCGTCGTCGGGATCATCTACGGCGCTCTCGGGTGCCTGGCCCAGCGCGACCTGAAGCGGCTCATCGCCTTCTCGTCGGTGGCGCACATGGGCTTCGTGATGCTCGGCATCGCCACCCTGACGTCGTTCGGGATCAACGCCGCCGTGTTCGGCATGGTCGCCCACGGGCTGATCACCGGCATGCTGTTCTTCATCGCCGGGTCCATCCAGGAGCGGTTCCACACCCGTGAGCTGGCCCGCCTCGGCGGCCTCCTCCTCCAGGCGCCCAAGATGGGTTGGATCCTCGGCTTCTGCGTGGTCGCCTCGCTCGGGCTTCCCGGCCTGGCCGGGGTCTGGGGCGAGTTCCCCGCCCTCCTCTCCGCCTACCAGCCCGCCGCCGGGCTGAACGAGGGTGTGTTCCGTGTGTACATGGCGGTGGCCGCCATCGGCACCGTCTTCGCCGCCGGCTACCTGCTGTGGATGCTGCAACGGGTGGCCTTCGGGACGGTGAAGGGCGAGTTCGAGAACGCCCACATCCACGACCTGCACATGCCCGAGTGGGTGGCCTGGACGCCCCTCCTCGTCCTCATCCTGCTGTTCGGCATCTTCCCCCACCTGATCTTCGACATCACCGACGGCGCCGTCGAGGTCCTCACCCGGGGGGTCGACGCAGTGGCGGGCTCGGCCGCCGGCGGCTAGGGCATGGACTTCAACGCCCCCAACCTCGACTACCACGCCCTTGCGCCGGAGATCGTCCTCGCCGTCGCGCTGAGCCTTACTCTGCTGGCCGACCTGTTCGTCGACCGGGAGCGGAAGTGGATCGTCGGCAACCTGGCCAGCTTCGGCCTGCTCGCCGCCCTCGTCCCGGTCATCTCGCTGGCAACGTTCGGCGACGACACCCGCTCCATGCTGGGCGACGCCTACGTGGTCGACCGCTTCTCGCTCGTGCTCAAGGGTCTGTTCCTCGTAACCGGCTGGGTCGTGCTGCTCATGTCGCAGCGGTACGTCGAGGAGGGCGACTACTACGAGGGCGAGTTCTACTTCCTCATCCTCTGCTCGGTCTTCGGCATGATCGTCATGGCCTCCAGCCGCGACCTGATCACGATCTTCATCGCCCTCGAAACGCTGTCGCTCCCCGCCTACCTGCTGGCCGGGTGGCGCAAGCGAGACCTGAGGAGCAACGAGGCGGCCCTCAAGTACTACCTGCTCGGCGTTCTGTCGTCGGCGGTGATGCTCTACGGCATGTCGCTGATCTACGGCTACACGGGCACCACCGTGCTGGCCGACATCGGCCGCGAGATCTCCGGCAACCTCGCCGAGCAGCCGGTGGTGAGCGTGGGCATCGTTTTCGTGCTCGTCGGCTTTGCCTTCAAGGTCTCGGCCGTCCCCTTCCACTTCTGGGCGCCCGACACCTACGAGGGCTCGCCCACGCCCGTCACCGCCTTCCTCTCCGTCGCCTCGAAGACGGCCGGGTTCGTGGCCATGTTCCAGCTGATCTTCATCGGGTTCTTCGGCCGCGACGACGTGTGGGGGCCGGTCTTCTGGATACTGGCCGCCCTGTCGATGACGGTCGGCAACCTCATCGCCCTGCGCCAGACCAACCTCGTGCGCATGCTGGCCTACTCGTCGATCGCCCAGGGTGGGTACATCCTGGTGCCGTTCGCGGTGGCAGGGTCCAACAACGCCGCCACCGAGTCGTCGATCACGGGCGCCGTCGTCTACCTGCTCGTGTACTCGGCCATGAACCTGGGCGCCTTCGCGGTCGTGATGGCTGTGGCCCGCAAGACCCGTTCGGCCGAGATCAAGTCCTACGGCGGGCTGTTCGAGTACGCCCCGGGCCTGGCCGTGCTCATGGCTCTGTTCATGTTCTCCCTGGCCGGTATCCCGCCGCTGGCCGGCGCCTGGGCGAAGATCTTCGTGTTCCGGGCCGTGCTCGACGCCGGCGGCGCCTGGGCCATCGCCCTGGGCGTCATCGCCGCCGTCAACTCGGTGATCGCGCTGTTCTACTACGCGCTGGTTCCCAAGGAGATGTTCATGAACCCGGTGCCGGACGGCGACAAGACCCGCATCCCCGTGCCGGCGTCGCTCAGCGCCGCTCTGGGCGTCACCGCTCTCGTGGTCGTGGTCATCGGCGTCTACCCGCAGCTGTTCGCCCGCTTGGGAGACCTGGCGTCGATCGTCCGCTAGCGCAACTCGTCGCCGAACGCGCCCGGCGGATGGGGCCGCTCCGCTACGACGAGGTCCTCGAGCTGGCGCTTTACCACGAGGACGTGGGGTTCTACGCGTCCGGGTCGGGTGCGGGCAGGGGCGGGGCCGACTTCCTGACGAGCCCCGAGGTGGGCCCATTGTTCGGCACCGTCCTGGCCCGGGCGCTGGACGGGTGGTGGGACGAGCTGGGCCGGCCCGACCCGTTCGTGGTGGTCGAGGCGGGGGCGGGCTCGGGGGCCCTGGCGGCG
>DASUXN010000466.1:0-2021 GCA_036377875.1 Acidimicrobiales bacterium | reverse complement strand
CTCAACGACCCCTTTGCGGGCGGGACCCATCTCAACGACCTGACGCTGGTGGCGCCCTGCTTCGCCGATGGACGGCTCGTGGGCTGGGCCGCCAACCGGGCCCACCACGCGGACGTGGGCGGGATGGCGCCCGGGTCGATGCCCGCCGAGGCGGTCGAGATCTACCAGGAAGGGCTGCGGGTGCCGCCCGTGCTGCTCACGCCCGAGGTGGAGGCGATCATCGTGGCCAACTCCCGCACGCCCGAGGAGCGGCGGGGCGACCTCGACGCCCAACGGGGCGCCAACGTGGTCGGGGTCGAGCGCCTGGCCGCCTACGCCGGCGAACCCCTCGACGAGGTCACCGCCTACGGCGAGCGGCGGATGCGCGCCGCCTTGGCGGCCATGCCCGACGGCAGGTGGCGGTTCGAGGACGTCGTCGACTCCTGCGGCCCCCGGCCCGATCAACAACGACCGGCCCGCATCGTGCTGACCCTGTCTATCGAGGGCGACAGGGCCACTTTCGACTTCACCGGCACCGACGACCAGCGACCGGGCAACGTCAACGCCGTCGAGGCGGTCACCGCCAGCGCCGTGTCGTTCGCCCTGCGCAGCGCCACCGACCCCACCATCCCCGCCAACGGCGGGGCGATGCGGGCGGTCCGGGTCATCGCCCCGGCCGGGTCGATCGTCGCCGCCCGCCTCCCCGCCGCCGTGGGAGCGGGAAACGTCGAGGTCAGCCAGCGGGTCGCCGACGTGTGCCTGGGGGCGCTGGCCCAGGCCGTGCCCGACCGGGTCGGCGCGGCCAACCAGGGGACGATGAACAACACGCTCGTGGGCGGATCGACGTGGGTGTACTACGAGACGGTGGCAGGCGGGCAGGGCGGCCGGCCCGGCCGTCCGGGCATGAGCGGCGTCCAGACGGGCATGACCAACACGCAGAACACGCCGATCGAAGCGCTGGAACGGGCCTACGGCATGCGGGTGCGCCGCTACCGGCTGCGGGGGGACAGCGGCGGAGCTGGTCGCTGGCCCGGCGGCGAGGGGGTCGAGCGAGACCTGGAGATGCTGGAGGACGCAACTGTCTCGCTCATCACGGAGCGACGGAAGTCCCAGCCGTGGGGGTTGGAGGGCGGTGAGCCGGGCGCCGCCGGCGAGAACTGGCTGCTGCCGGGCGGCGACGAGTCCCGAGCCGAGCGCCTGCCCGACAAGTGCACGATCCGCCTGGAGGCGGGGGACGTCGTCCGGGTGCTCACTCCGGGGGGCGGCGGGTACGGTCGCCGGTGGTGACCGTCCGGGCCGTGGTGTTCGACTGGGGAGGGACGCTTTCCCAGTTCGTGACGGCGGAGATGGTCGACGCGTGGCGGCTGGTCGCCCACCACCTCGACCCCGATCGGGAGGACGAGATCACCGCCCGGCTCGTGCAGGTCGAGAAGGACTTCTGGGCCACCACCGCCAGCCACCAGCGCAGCGGCACGCTGGCCATGCTGGTGGCCGCGGCCACCAACGCGCTGGAGATCGCGTGGGTGAGGCCCTGCTCGAGGAGGCCGCCGTCCGCCATCTCGACGCCTGGACGCCCCACATCCGCCACGACCTGGACGCCGCCCCGACCCTTGCGGCCCTGCAGGAACGCGGGATCCGCACCGGCCTGCTGTCCAACACCCACTGGCCCCGCACGTTCCACGACCGCTTCCTCGAGCGCGACGGCCTGGCCGGTCTGCTCGACGCCCGCCTCTACACGAGCGAGATGGAGTTCCAGAAGCCCCATCCGAGCGCCTTCCGGGCGGCTCTCGAGGCGCTGGACGTGGACGATCCGCAAGAAGCCGTGTTCGTCGGCGACCGCCCGTGGGACGACATCACCGGCGCCCAGGGGGCGGGCATGCGGGCGGTCCTGCGGCCCAACCCGTGGATCGTGGACGAGACGCCCATCGATCCCGACGCCATGATCCGGTCGCTACCCGACCTCGTCGGTCTGGTCGACCACTGGGGGGCGCCGGTTGCCACGGCCGGGCGTGGGGCAGGGGCCCCCACGCCAACGGAGGAGG
>DASUXN010000465.1:0-2419 GCA_036377875.1 Acidimicrobiales bacterium | reverse complement strand
TAGAAGACGGCGGCCGAGGCGCGCACGTACAGGGCGCAGGTCTCGAGGACGGCGCTGAGCATGGCGGGCCGGTCGTGGGTGCTGGCCAGGGCGTCGCCCAGGCGGTTGAGGGCCTTGCGGAACTCGCTTCCGGCCTGCTCCAGCTCCCGGACCCTCGTCTCCAGCGAGCGGACGGTCGCCTCCAACCCTTGGAGGTCGGCCCAGAGCCGCTCCAGAGTCAGGTCCGAGGGAATGGGCTCCACCACTGCCATGTTAGGAGTGGCAGGTACAGTGACACTCGGGGCGCGGGTTTCGAGTGCGCCGGTTCTGCTGGTCGGAGGATCGCATTGCCCGTCTATGAGTACGCCTGCAAGGCCTGTGGCCATCACCTGGAGGTGTCCCAGTCCTTCAAGGACGAGGCGTTGACCGAGTGCCCGGTGTGTGCCGGGCCGCTCCGGAAGGTGTTCGGCTCGATCGGCATCGTCCTGAAGGGGAGCGGCTTCTACCGCACCGACAGCCGCCTCCCGGCCAAGAAGGAGAAGGCCGACACGGCGGAGAAGGCCGACAAGGCGGACTCGGGTGGCGGCGGCGAAAAGGTCGCCGGAGGGAGTTCGGACAAGCCCGCCTCGGGCGACAAGCCCGCCGCCTCGTCGAGCAGCAAGAGCTCTTCGGGCTCCGACGCCAAGCCGGCCTCGGGCACGGTCAAGACCGCCTGATCCGGCGGTCGTATGGAGTTGCCGCAGGCTGACATCGGGATCTTCGGTGGCTCCGGGTTCTACCGGTTCCTCGACTCGCCGGAGCTGGTCACCGTCCAGACGCCCTACGGCTCGCCGTCGGCGCCGGTGGCGGTGGGGGAGCTGGGCGGAAGGCGGGTCGCCTTCCTTCCCCGCCACGGGGTGGCCCACGAGTTCCCCGCCCACAAGATCAACTACCGGGCCAACCTGTGGGCGCTGCGCCGCCTCGGCGTCCGCCGGGTGCTGGCGCCGTGCAGCGTCGGGTCCCTCCAGCCCCATCTGAAGCCGGGCGAGTTCGTCCTGTGCGACCAGCTCGTGGACCGCACCCGGGGCCGGGGCGACACCTACTTCGACGGGCCGGTGCTGAACTGCATCTCCTTCGCCGATCCCTACTGCCCCGAGCTGCGGGCGCTGGCCGCCGAGGCGGCTGAGGCAGAGGGCATCCCCGCTCATGCCGGAGGCACGGTCGTCGTCATCCAGGGCCCGCGGTTCTCCACCAGGGCCGAGTCGAAGTGGTTCTCGGCCATGGGCTGGGACGTGGTCAACATGACCCAGTACCCCGAGGCCGCCCTCGCCCGTGAGCTGGGCCTCTGCTACTCGGGCCTGGCCCTCGTCACCGACTACGACGTCGGGCTGGCAGGTGTCGAGGGCATCGAGGCGGTCAGCATGGATCTCGTGCTGCGGGTGCTGCGAGAGAACGTCGAGAACGTGCAGCGCCTCCTCGCACGAGCCGTCCCCGCCGTGCCGGTCGAGCCGACATGTTCGTGTGCCGAGGGGGCGGTCGACCCCGGAGGGTCGTAGCCGGGCGGCGAACGTGCCGCCAGCGGTACGCTGGCGGCGCCACTTCCTCCTCTGTGTGTCTTTTTCCCGAGGAGGTCCCGTGCGCCTCTCGCGCCTCGCCCGTACTCCCCTCGCCTTCTGGCTGGCGGTGGCCGGCCTCGCCCTCGCCACCGCCCTGGTCGTCGCCGGCGCCCTCGGCCGGGTGAACGCCCTGGCCGAGCGCTACGGGCCGCTGCGACCGGTGGTCGTCGCCGCCCGCCCGGTGGAACGGGGGGCCGCCCTCGGCCCCGCCGACGTGGAGGTCAAGCGGCTGCCGGCGGGCTTCCTACCGCCCGACGCCTTCGCCTCGGTCGACGACGTGCTCGACCGCGCACCGGTCGTCCCCCTGCTACCGGGACAGCCCGTGTTACGCGGCCACCTCGCTCCCGACGGGCTGGTGGGCGCAGTCGCCCTCCTGCCGCCCGGCACGCGGGCGGTCGCCGTGCCGGCGGCCGGCACCACTCCCACGCTGAGGGTGGGCGACGTGGTCGACGTGCTGGCCACGCTGGAGGGTGACCCGACCCTCGCCCTGGCCGTCGACGCGCCCGTGGTCGAGACGGGGGAGGACTCGTCGTCGGTAGCAGTGTCGCCCGAGGCGGCCCGCGCCCTCGCCTACGCCGTCACCCACGGCTCGGTGACGCTGGCCCTGTCCCCAGGGCCGTCGGGTCAGCGGAGCTTGGTGGCGAGCAGCCCGAGCACGGTCGCCCCCGCGGCCAGGCGGTAGACCACGAAGGGGTTGAAAGACCGGCGGCGGACGAACCACAGCGTCCCCCACACCGCCGCCGCACCGGTGATGGCCGAGGCGATGATCCCGGCGACGAAGGCGCCCTCGGTGCCGGCCGGCAGCCCGTCTCCCAACAGGACCTTGACACCCCGGTAGGCGGCCG
>DASUXN010000464.1:0-3428 GCA_036377875.1 Acidimicrobiales bacterium | reverse complement strand
GTCGATGGCGGAGCGGTGCTCGCCCAACTCGGCGTAGGCGTGGCCGAGCGCCTCGAGCACAGCGCCGTCGGTCAGGAGGTCGACGCCCGCGTGCTGGACCAGGTCCTGCACTTCCTGCAGCACCCGGGCCTTGTGGACGTCGGTCATGGCGTTTCCGGCCCGGGCCGCGGCCATGTCGAGCTGGCGGGCCAACTGGCTCGCGCTGACGATCCGAGGAACCGGCTCTGGCGGGTCGTGGGCGAAGAACTGGAAGTCCGGATCGCCGTAGCACTGGTAAGCGCCCCACGTCGTCGTGGCGCCCCGATCGGCGTCACGGGCGGCAATGCGCGCTCGCCGTACGGCGTCGCCGAAGGGAACGCCGTCGAGCATCGACCGGTAAAGCTTGCTGGCGAAGGCGCGCGCCGCGACGTCGTCCACCGCCCACCCCGCCACCACCACCGCCGGCACGCCGTTCTCGAGCAGCTGGCGGGCGACGGTGGCGGCCAGCTGGTTGGGTCGATCGAGGCCGGGCGCGGTGTTGCCCGGGGCCATCTGAGCCAGGTGGCAGCAGTTGAGGAAGACCAGATCGGGCGTGACCATCATGTCGTCGAAGCAAAGTGGCGTGATGCGGTGGTCGTCGCCCAGGCCGATCTGTACGCCGGCACGGCGAGGGTCGTCGTCGAACACGCCGTGGGCGGCGATGTGGACGATCCGGTACGAGTTGGCGTAGAGCCGGTTGAGGATGTCCATCCACTCGCCGCGAGAGCCGTCGTCGGAGGGGCCGTAGATCAGGGGCTCCACCGTCCAGTCGTACTGGTGGAAGAGCGAGGTCAGCTCGTGGGCTTCCTCGCGTGCACCCGGCAGCCGGTCGAGGGCGGTAGGCGGGTCGCCGACGATCAACGCGAGCTGGCCGGACGGCTGCCGCCACCGCTCGCGCGTCTGGCGGGAGCTCACCAGTTGGCGCAGCAACCCCGAGCGGAGGGCGAGCGGCGACACGCAGCCTCCAGCCGACTCGGTGGCGAGGAGCTCCCACGGGATGTCGGCCACGTCTTCGTCCACGAGCAGGTGCAGCGCCTCGGCCCGGTCGAAATCGAGCTTGGCCCGGTGCGGGAACAGGTGGTGGTAGAGCGTGCGGCTGAAGTCGTGGTTGACGTCCGCCCGGTGGATCGCCTCCTCGATGAAGGCCTGGATCATGGTCGTGTTGACGTCATGCTCGATGGCGTTGGCCTGCGCCCGGCGCGCCAGCGGAGAGAACCGCATGCGCCGGATGCCTCGCGACGGTCCACGGGGCTCGTCCATCTCGATGCGGATTGGCACCCACGGCGTACCGGTGAGGTCCTTGGGCGGTGAGCCTGCTCGGCGGCCGTCACCGGTGGCCAACCGGGTGGCCGCCAGCACGTCGGCCTCCTGCAGCACGCGAGGATCGAGCAGGTCGGGGAGCGCCACGACGGCCAGGGCTGCGTCCTCCGCCGGCTCCTCGTACAGCTCGACCACCTCCAAGATGACCCGCTCCAACCGAGGCCCCGAGTTCAGCTTGCGCAGGCGCCCGGCGGCGGTGACGACGCCCTCGACCAGGCCAGCCACCGAGCTTTCCACGCTCAACCCATGGCGCCCCGGAGTGCTGACGAGCACGCTGGAAACGCCGATCGACCATTCCTGCCCGACCGACGGGTCCCGGATCTCCCGGTCGGCCAGGGCGTAGGCGACGACCCCGTTGCACATGGCCTCCGCGAGCGTGCCGGGAGTGAGCTGGCCGAAGCTTCCGAGGCCGAGCACGATCGCTCCTCGGGGACGGTGCCCCTCCGGCGCGGCAATGTAGATCGCGGCGCCTGGCCCCTCCGGGTACTGGCCCACTATCTGGCGGGCCCGCAGAGCGCCGGCCAGGCGAGTGTCGAGGAACCGCTCCGCTCCGCCCTGAGGAAGGCCGGCGTAGTGGCCCACCGCCACCGGGAACTCGGCCTGCTCGAGGCTGGCGTGCTTCACCCGCACCTCGATCTGGACCTTGGACGGGCGCCGCCGACCACCTCCCACGAGAAACGCCAGGCCCTCCTCGAGGCGAGCCTCGGCCGCCCGCCAGTCGGGAGGAGCGCCTTCGCTCCCTGCGCCGTCGCGAAGGGCGTCCGCCGCGTGGATCTCGTCGAACAGCTCGGCGGGGACCAGCGGGGGGGTCGCCAAGGCGTCGACCCCGCGCACTGACGGTGGGGAGTCGGGCAGCCCGGTCGTCCTGCCCAGCTCCAGCAGGTCGTCCAGCACACCCAGCACGTCCTTGGCCGCCGGCAGGCCGCCGTGGGATGCGGGTGTGTAATACGTCTTGACGCCCTCGAGCCGGGCCAGCCGCTCGGCAACCCGCCCATCTCCCCGGCTTGACACGCCGAGGCTGAACCGTCCCGGTTCCCGGATTGTGACGCGGTACGGCGTGGCGTTGCCGTAGCCGGCCACGCAGACCATGCGCTTCGGGTCGCGGGCGCGTGCCAGGCGAGCGTGGAACTCCTCGGCCTTGGTGAGGAGGTCCTGGCTAACCGGCGACCGGGCGCCCCAGGTGGCGGCGTCGAACAGGTCCTTGTGGTCGTCCCCGTCGCAGTGCGCCGTAGTGTGCGGCAGCATCTGGTCGATCCCGGGGAATGTCGCCACCACTGCGCTGAGCTCCTCGGAGGAGTTGAACCCGTCGACCCCGGCGAGCACCTTGAGCACGGTCTCCTGCCCCAGCAGCGTGAGAACGATGCTGAAAGAGCCATGGTGGGGGGTGCCGAGCATCACCAGGCGACCGCTGCCCGCTGGACGATTTGCGGCCGCCATGGCCTTCCAGACCTCCTCCTCGAAGGAGACCATCGCCCGGGCCACCAGCCCACCCATCGAATGGGCCACGAGGTGCACGCGGTTGGGGTTGCGGTCGAGGACCGTCTCGACCGTCCGCCCGAGCGCACAGGCCGACTCCTTGATGTCGAGCCGCCAGTCGTAGGGCGCCACGTAGACGTCATGGGTCTTGGCCAACCGCAGGACGAGGGGCAGGTAGCACCGGTTCAGGCCGGCGGGCGTGAAGGCAGCGGTCTCCTTGCCGGGCAGAGCCATGTCGGCGAAGTGCCCCCGCGCCAGCCTGAGGGGGTCCAGCCACACGACGGTGCCGTCGGGCCGTGCCAGATGCGTGCCCATGATGCCCGGAACCACCACGACCGCGTCCCGCTCGTCCGTCGGGGGGATGGCCTCGGAGTCGAGCGGTCCGCCGACGAGCTCCTCCGCGGCCTTGCGCAAGCGGGCCGGGATCCCGGTGGCGGCCTTGATCACCCGCCCGATGCTGAGCGGATCCGGGGGGAGCGCCGTCTCCGCCAACGGGTCGGACTCCTCGGAAGGGACGGCGGCGGGAACGTTGATCGGCCAGTCGGCCCGCAGCCAAGCCCTGAGCTGGTGCACCGTCCGTTGATCGGTCCAGAACGAGGAGTGGTCGACGGCCC
>DASUXN010000463.1:0-3252 GCA_036377875.1 Acidimicrobiales bacterium | reverse complement strand
GGAGACGCCCGGCCCGTCGAGGGTCAGCTCGCCCGGCCACCCCCACGAGAACCCGAGGACGGCGAGGGCGACGACCGCGAACCCGACCGCCCGGGGGAGCCACGAAGGCGCCGTCCACCGGGGCCGCCCCTGGGGGGGAAGGGCGGCGATGAGCGGTGCGACGCGGAGCGGCTGCGGACGGGGAGGTTCGAGAAGGGTCAGCGTGCCCGGCTCGGGTCCCGACCTCGCGCCCGGGGTCTCGAGACGCATCCCGCCGGGGACCGTACCACCGGCGCTCAGGCGGGCTCCGGTCCCTGGCGGGCCTCGGCGACGGCCGCCCACAGGTCGGTGGCGCTGGGCGGGCCCAGGAACGACTTCTGCACGACGCCCTCGGCGTCGGCCAGCAGGATCATGGGGACGACCTCGATCTGGTACCGGTCGTGGAGGTCCCTGCGGGCCGTGACCTCGACCTCCTGCACGACCACGTCGTCGCTGGCCAGCACGGCCGCCTTGTCCCGGGTGGCGGCGCAGGAGTCGCACGTGGCCGAGGTGAACAGGGCGAGCAGCCACGGCGCGTCGGGGCGGTCGAAGTCGTCGCGGTCGAGCTGGGCGGGCGCGCTCCAGCGGGCCTGGGTGGGCGGCTGCGGCCGGCGGCGGCGCACGACGGCGGCCAGGGCCACAGCGGCCAGCACCACCGCGGCGACGAGCAGGAGACGCTCCACGTCCCCGATGTTGGCAGACCACTGCGTGGGCCACGCAGGCGCGGCCGGGCATGCGGCGACGGCGCATCTAGGTGTCGGTTGTCGCTATTGACGGTCCTCCGTATTCGATGGACCATCGCCGCCGACGCAATCAACCCGGGCGGCGGAAACGGAGGGGGGGCCGACGTACGGTGCGCGGTAGGTAGGGCGGCGGGACGCCCAGCCTCCTCGGGAGCACCATACGTGGGCTCTCCCTCCGGCCCAACCTCGTCCCCCAGCGTCAGTCCCGCAGCGGGATGGCCGGTGACATGATCGTGCCCAGGTTCCTGCCCTTGTAGGCGTCGCGCTCGACGACGATCGGGCCGGGCGCGGTAACCAGCAGCGACGTCGGGCCTTTGCGCACGGTGTCGTTCAACCGGATGCCACGGCGGGACCGCGCCCCCACGTCCACCCCTCCCAGCCCCGGCGGCACCACCGCCACCCCCTCGTCGAGCAGGGTGACGGTGACCCGCAGGGACCGGTCGCCAGGGTTCTGGATCACCAGCCACTCCTCGGTGGAGTCGTCGGCCTGGCCGGCGGCCACGACCCACCGTTCCGTGGCCAGGCGGGCGCCGGCGGTGATGGCCAGGCCGAGGCGGGGAGCGGGCGCCACCGCGTCGGTGGTCCGCTCCACCACGACGGGCACGTCGTTGGTGGAACGCACGGTGACGGCGTGGGCCACGCCCTTGGGGATGCGGGCCTCCTCGTTGGCGTTGAGGGTGACTCGCGACTGGGCGGGGACGGTGAGGATGATCGGCTCCGCCTGGCCCTGTTCGAGGCTCAGGTCGAGCGAGGTCCGGGCCTCCTCCCGGCCGGGGTTGAACAGCTGGAAGCGCTCGGTCAGGCCCTCGCCCAGGAAGCCCTCGGGGAAGTACCACAGGTCCCCTGGCGCAGCCGAACCGAGGCCGACCGACATCCCCTTGCGGCCGTCGCTGCCGTCGAAGGTCTGGAGGCGGGACGCGACGAGCCGTCCCGCCCGGGCCATGATCTGGGCCGACACCTGCACCCGCCGCTGGACGTGGTCCCCCACGTTGACGGCCTGCATGCCCCGACCCCGCACCGAGAGGCCGGTGAGGGCCTGGGGCGTCACCTCACCCTCCTCGGTGGTGAAGACGAGGTCGACGATGGCGTCCTCGGGAAACGGGTTGAAGAGGGTGATGACCTCGGCCGCGTCGCGCGTGGTCACCCCCTCGGCGAAGTACCAGGTGGTCGAGGCACTGGAGGCGCAGGCGGTGGCCGATTCGCCCAGGGGGCCCGACGCCGACAGCTCGACCACCGCTTCGCCGCCGTCCAACTCGACCAGGGCGGACACGTAGGGGGCGGTGACCACGTCGAGCAGGCGGACGACCGTCCGGCCCGACGCTGCCACCGACAGCGCCACCTGCTTCGGCTCGCCCTCGCTGGGCACCACGGTGACGGACCCGGCGAGGCGGCGGTTGCCGGCGTTGGCCACGACCACCGTGCCGTTGGCGGACCCGTCGGTGGTGGACGTCGCTCCCGTGCAGAACCAGGCCGACGAGCGGGCGCCCGGGCGCCCGCCCATGGGGGCCTGGACGTCGGTGGCGACCTCGGTGGACGGCCGGTCGACGCGGTTGTCGACCACCCACGCGGCGACGAGTAGGACGACGATCCCGACTACCGCCGCCATGCGGTGCGGGCGGTTCACCCTGTCCCCGCCATGGCCGGCGTCGCCGGTCGCGGCGCCTCCAGGTCGAGGGCGCGCCGGCGCAGCCGCAGCAGCGACCGCAGGGCCATAGCCCACAGCCCGACCTGGACGAGGATCAGGCCGTAGCGCAGGATCGGCGTCCGGTAGCGCAGGCGGGCCGAGCCGCCCTCGCTGGCCCTGAACACGTTGGCCACGCCGTAGCCCCGCTGTCGGTCGGCGCTCTCGCCCTCCACGGTCAGGGCCCAGCGCGACGACGGGGCTTCGGCCACGAGCACGGTGCTGTTGGGGGGGACGGTGCCGGTGAAGCGGACCGGCCCGCCGTCGGCCAGCACAGGGGTGCCGCCGCCGAGGTCTACACCCGAACCGAGCGACGTGGGCACCGGGCCGGTGAGCCTTTCAGGAAGGGCGGCCCGCCCCGGTCCCCAGGCGGTGTTCTCGTAGACGGTCATCCCCGGATCGGACGGCAGCAGGCGCAGGTCGATCTGGCTGACGAGGGCCCGGGCCAGGTCGGGCGGGACGGGGTAGCGGCCCACCTCCTCCAGGCCGGTGGTCAGCTCGACGGGGACGACGATGTAGCGCACCGCCATGGGGGCCAGGAGCCTTCCCAGCCGGGCCGTGTCCCCACGTTCGGCTAGTCGGATCGAGCTGGCGATGGCCCGAGTGGCGGACGACGGCGACCCGGGCAGGAGGTCGGTCACCTCGGGCGGCCCGTTTCGGGACGTGGCGTAGGCCACCCCGTCGGAAAGTCGCCACCCGTCGAGGGGCAGGGCCTCGGGCGCCCCTAGCCAGAGGACCCGGAAGTCGCCGTTGCGGACCTCGGGCGCCATCCAGGTGAGCGACCGGGACACCTCCTCGTCGGTGAGGTCC
>DASUXN010000462.1:0-4210 GCA_036377875.1 Acidimicrobiales bacterium | reverse complement strand
GGGAACATCTCACCTCCATGTGGTGCCCTTCAGGGCGCGACGGAAGAGGGGGTACGGACTGGTCTGGGCATCGGCGCCGCCGCACTGGGATGGAGCCCAGCCTCATCCTCGCGGTAGCCCCCTCTTTCGAGCTCGGCGACGACTTCCAGATCGAGACTAAGCCGAGCGCTTCTCCTAAGCAACGGGTGCGCAAGGATTCAGATCAGCTCCCGTAACACTCCTGCGAGCGCCTCGAGGCTGGTGAAGTCATGACCCGGGAGGAACACGTCGACGAACGGCAGGGCCGCGCTCATGCCCCGGGCGAGAGGCTGGTAACGGTCGTCGCCCTTGAGGGGGTTCAACCAGACGACCCGGTGCGCCAGCCGGGACAGGCGGGCCATCTCCGCCGCCAGCAAGGCCGGGTCCCCGCGGTCCAGCCCGTCGGAGCAGATGACGACCACCGCCCCCCGGGCCAGGCCTCGCCGGCCCCAGTCGCGGAGGAACGTGTGCAGTGACTCGCCGATGCGGGTACCGCCATCCCAGTCTACGACCGCCTCCGCGGCGCGGGCCAGGGCGTCGTCGGGGCGCCGGCGGCGGAGCTCGACGGTGAGTCGGGTTAGGCGGGTGCCGAAGCAGAAGACCTCGGTGGGCACGGAACGGGTCGAGGCGGCCGAGTGGGCGAAGCGCAGCAGGGCCCGGGAGTAGTCGGCCATCGACCCCGAGATGTCGAGGAACAGGACGAGCCGGCGGTGGCGGAAACGGCGGTCCCGCTTGGCGATCCGGATCACCTCGCCGGAACTGCGCAGTGAACGACGGATGCTGCGGCGCAGGTCGGCGGCGTCTCCTCGAGCCGCAGGAGCGGTGCGCCGGGAACGCCGCCGGGGCGTCACCAGCCGCAGCCGGTCGAGCATCCGCTGGAGCTCCGCCAGCTCCTCGGGGGTGCAGTCGGCGAACCTCTTCGTGCGCAGCGATTCCGCGCTCGACGCCAGCGATCCGAAGGGGGTGGCACCGGCGCGCCGTGATGGACGGGGGAGGGTCGGGCGGCGGTCGTCGGCGGGCAGCGTCACCGAGAGCCGCCGCAGGTCGCCCGTGACCTTCATCTGGATCCCCCGCCCGCCGGACCGGAAGTAGCGCCGGAAGGCCCGGTCGTAGGCGGCCTCGTCGTCGTGGCGGCTCAGCAGGCAGGAGCGGCCCGCCCAGTACACGTCTTGGGCATCGGACGGTTGGAGGGCGGCCACCGCCCGGCAGTAGGCGACGAGCTGCCCGGTGCCGACGGCCACTCCCTCGGCACGCAGCGCGTGGCCGAACCCGACCAGGGCGGGCAGGACGGCGGAGGGGTCAGCCGTCACCGACGAGCTGGGGCAGGCGGTCGAGGACGAGTTCCACGTCGTCGTGGTCCTTCACCACTGCGCCGAGCGTGTCCCGGGCCGACTCCACGTCGAGGCCGGCCGCGCCCAGCACGGCGAGCGCCTCGGCCCAGTCGATGGTCTCCGCCACGCCCGGCCGCTTGGCCAGGTCGAGGCCCCGGAGGCGGGACACCGCCACTGCCACGTCGCCGGCCAGCTCGGCAGGCACGCCGGGGGCACGGGCCAGCACGATCCGCACCTCCTGCTCCAGCGACGGGTAGTCGATCCAGTGGTAGAGGCAGCGGCGCTTGAGGGCGTCGTGCAGCTCGCGGGTGCGGTTGGAGGTCACGATCACCAGCGGGGGTTTCTCGGCCCGGATCGTCCCCAGCTCCGGCACCGTGACCTGGAAGTCGGACAGCACCTCGAGCAGGAAGGCCTCGAACTCGTCGTCGGCCCGGTCGACCTCGTCGATGAGGAGCACGGCCGCTTCGCCCGCCCTCAGCGCCTTGAGCAGCGGGCGCTCGACGAGGAACCGGGCACTGAACAGGTCGTCGACCCGGTCGGCCTGGCCGTCGGGGGCGGCCCGTATGGAGAGAAGCTGGCGGGCGTAGTCCCACTCGTAGAGGGCCTGGCTGGCGTCGATACCCTCGTAGCACTGGAGGCGGACGAGCTCGACCGCAAAGGCCGCAGCCATAGCCTTGGCGACCTCGGTCTTGCCCACACCGGCTTCACCTTCCAGCAGGAGCGGCCGCTCCAACGTCAGGGCGAGGAAGATCGCAGTCGAAAGTCCCCGGTCGGCCAGGTACGACTGCCCGCCCAGCAGGGCCTGGACGTCGGCGGGGGACCCAGGACGGTCCATACGGTCATGGTAGAGGGGTAGCACGACGTGTTTTCGGGCAGGCAGCGCGTGGGTAGCGCGAGTGCAGCGGCCGCTGAAGCGGCCTACCCGGAGGTGAACGACATGGCCGACCAGACCTGCCCGGCCTGTGGCAACGCCCTTCCCAGCGAGCTGGCTCAACACGCCGACAACCTCGAAGTCGGCTTGGTGACGTGCCCGAACTGCGGTGCCGGCGTCACGATCGCCAAGGGCGCCAACGACACCGTCTCCACCCAGTTCGAGCGGGCCGAGGCCGCTCCCCCGGGCCGCACCGAGGGCCGCGAGACCTTCTCCGGCAACGAGACGATCGAGGAGCTCAAGGACGAGATGGAGGACAAGCCGCAGTAGGAGTCGGCGGCCGGCCACCTACATTCGGCCGATGATCGCCACCAAACCCCCGTATCGGCCCAGGATGAGCCCTTGACTGCACCCACAGCGGTCGAGGGGCGGGTGACGGCGACCGACGGGGTGGGCATCGCCTATCGGGATTATGGGCAGAGCGGTCGGGGCCTCGTCCTCCTCCACGGCGGGGGCGCAAACCTCGAGTCGATGGACCAGTTCGCCGAACGACTCGGAGGCTCACGCCGAACTGTTGCAATCGCGTCCGATGTGGCGGCAGTCGTCCGTGCGCTCGACCTCGGCCCTGTCGACGTGGTCGGCCACTCGATGGGCGGCTTCGTAGCCGGCTTCTACGGGATCGCGAACCCCGATGCCCGGGTGGTGAGCATCGACGGCTTCGGCCCTGGGATGGTGACCGTCGGGTCGGACGCAGAACGGGCGGAATGGCGCTCGTTCCAGGGCTCGATGAAGGCGGCGTTCTTCGCCATGACGGCACCGCCGGAGTCGGGTGACCTCGCCTGGCGCAACGAGCAGGTCGCCATGCTCCGCGACGTGTTCCCTCGCATCGGGTACACGGCGCCCAACGCCGCCGTGATGGCGGAACGGAACTTCGTCGACGCCGGGGGCGGCGTGTACCGGCGCCGCCCCCCACGCCACCTCTTTGCCGACGCGTTCGGTGACGACGGCGAGACGGACATCCTCCGCATGTACCGGCACGCGACGTGCCCCACCCTGATCATCCGGTGCACGGAGTCGGGAGCACCCGCCGTGCTGGACGCGGAGCTCGACGCGCTGGCCTCGGCCAACGACGCCGTGCGCGTCGTCAGGCTCCCGCTGACGCACCTTGCACCTGCGTGGGACGCGATCGATCTCGTGGTCACCGAGATCGAGCGATTCCTCAGCCGCTGACCTCCTAAGGGCAGCCGGGCCCGGCCGCCGGGTTGATGCAGAGGTCGACCTCCGTCCCGCCGTCGTTGGTGTTGGTGCCGGCCTGGCCGTCGAGGCGGTCGTTTCCTGGCCCCCCGAACTGGGTGTCGTTGCCGTTTCCTCCGTCCAGGCGGTCGACACCGGGGCCTCCCACCAGGCTGTCGTTGCCGTCACCGCCTTCGAGGTGGTCGACGCCGTCGCCGCCGCACAGGATGTCGTTGCCTCCGAGGCCCCGGATGTGGTCGTCGCCGCCGAGGCCGAAGATCACGTCATCGCCAGGTGTGCCGACGAGGTCGTTGGCACCGGCCGTGCCCGCGATGGCACCGGGCGGAGGCGGAGCGGCGCAGAACTGTTCGAGCGTCACGATCGACGCCAGGTAGTCCTCGACCTCGCCGTTCGCCGCCTCACCGGTGGGAGCGAGCCCGCCCGCGGTGGAGATCCGGAAGCGCGACCCGGTGGTTCCGAGGCTCGCGCCGGGCGGGACGTTGAAGGCCACGTTGTTGGCCCCTGCAGCCAGGGCGAGGTTGTTGGCGATCCGCTCGCCCGCCTCGAACGTGCCGTTGCGGTTGAAGTCGATCCAGGCGTCGAGGCGTCCACCGCCTCCTGAAGCCGTGACCGTGACCGAGTGCGGGAAACCCTGGATGATGTTGGGCGGCAGCACCACCCCGTCCTCGTCGTCGCTCCCATTCGTGTCGTCCCCGGTCGCATTGGCGGTCGGCTGACCGTTGGCCTCCACGTCCAG
>DASUXN010000461.1:0-8091 GCA_036377875.1 Acidimicrobiales bacterium | reverse complement strand
CGTTTCCCTCGTGCTGCTGGCGGACGCAGTCGTGCTCCACTACCGGGCGGGATGGCCCGACGACGGCCCGGTCCGGCGGGTCGTCCCCCCCGAGCTGGTGGGCATGGGCCGGCTGGTCGTAGCCGCCGCCGGGTTGGCCGTATTCCTGGGCACGGTCGTGACCGGCTCGGGCCCCCACGGCGGCGACCCCGACGTGGAACGGCTCCGCTTCGACGTTCCCGACGTGGCCCGGGCCCACGGGCTGGGCGTCGTCCTGTTCCTCGCCGTGACCCTGGTGACGCTGTGGCGGCTCCGAAAGGTCGGCGCGCCGGCGGGGCTGGTCCGGGCGGGCGAGCTCCTGCTGGCCGTGTCCGCCGCCCAGGCCATCGTCGGGTACACCCAGTACTTCACCGGCGTCCCCGTGGTGCTGGTAGGCATCCACATCGCCGGGGCGGCAGCGGTGTGGGCGGCAGCCGTCCGGTTCCTGGCCGGGTTCTCGGTACGGGCGCCGTCAGCGGCCCCGGCGGCAGCGACGCCGGGGCCCGCCGAGGTGCGGCCTGCCAGCGAGGGACTTCGCCGGGCGTAGCCTGGAAGGCCGTGGCGACCGCCCCCACCGAGGTCCGAGAACCCGACATCGGCGAGGACGTCCGGGAGGACCGTCCCTGGGTCGTCATCGTCTGGAACGACCCGATCAACCTCATGTCCTACGTCACGTTCGTGCTACAGAAGCTGTTCGGATACAGCCTGGAGAAGGCCACCAAGCTCATGCTCGACGTGCACCACAAGGGTAAGGCGGTCGTCTCCAGCGGGCCACGGGAGAAGGCCGAGGTCGACGTCTTCCGCCTGCACGAGCACGGCCTGTGGGCCACCATGCAGCACGACGAATGACTCCGTTCGGACCGCTGGGACGGCGGATCAAGCGCTCGCGGCGAGGTGGGGTCGAACTCCGCCTGCCCGAAGAGGAGCGCGAGTTCCTGCGCTCACTGGCCCCCGAGATGCGGGAGCTGCTGGGGACGCCTGACGACCCGGCCATCGGCCGGCTGTTCCCCCCGGCCTACGTCGACGACGAGGATCACCAGACCGCCTACCGTCTCCTGGCCGGCACGGAGTTGATGGAGTCGCACCTGGCCGCCCTCGAGGTTCTCGAAACGAGCGCCGACGCCGAGCGGCTCGACGAGGAGCAGGCCCACGCCTGGATGCGAGCGCTGAACGAGGTCCGCCTCGTCCTCGGCACGCGTCTCGACGTCACCGAAGAGGGCACGGAGCGCCCCACGAGCCGGAACGACCCCCGCCTTCCCGCCTTCGCCGCCTATGACTACCTCAGCCAGCTCCAGGGCGAGCTGATCGAGGCGCTCTCCGGATAGCTCAGCGGGAACGGACGATGGGGGCGTACATGGCCCCGACCGTCCCGGGACCGGTGTGGACACCCACGCTCGGCCCGACCCGGTAGCGGACGATCTCGCCCACCTCGGCCACGTCGCCCAGCCGCTCCTCGAGCGCCTCCCAGAAGTGGGCCACACCGGCGTCGGCCACACCCACACCGACCCGCAGGCGCTCATCGCCCTGCCGCCAGGCTCGAACGTGGGCGGCCATGACGTCGGCCACGCCTCGCTCGTCGGCTGCCTCACCGACCACCTCCATTCTCCCGCCGGCCATGGTGAGGACCGGAATGGCTACGGCGCTGGGCGTGCCGGCGGCGAGGCGCCCGCCGGCCCGGGGAAGGTCCAGGGCGCGCACGACGAATACGCTGCCGATCCCTCCGGCGGTCTCCTCGGCGGCGCGGACGGCGTCCTCCATGGTTCCGCCGGCGTCGACGACCTCGGCCGCGGCCCAGGTGCAGAGGGCCACACCGAACGAGGCGGTGCCCGTGTCTACGATTCTGACGGGCACGGCCACGTCGGCGGCAGCCAGCCGGGCGGCATTCACCGTTCCCGAAACGGACGCGCCGATGTGGATAGACAGGATCTCGTCGGCTCCCTCGGCCACCAGCCGGTCGTAGGCCGCCGCGAACCGGCCGGAACTGGGCTGCGAGGTGGACACCTCGGGAGTGCCTGCCTCGAACCGTCGCCAGAACTCGTCGGCGTCGAGGTCGACCCCCTCCGCGTAGGGCTGGCCGTCGACGGTGACGGTGAGGGGAACGACGGTTATCCCGTAGCGCTCGACCAGCGCGGGCGGGATCTGGGAGTTGGAGTCGGTGACGATCCGTGTCACCGGACAGCCGCCCGGGCGGCGGCGAAGCGGGAGAGGATGGCGGCGCTGCTGACGGCGGCGGCAGCCGGGAGCGCAGCGGTCGGCGGCGGGCCCCACCCGTTCGGCCATCCCCGCTTCCACCACAGCACCCCCGCCCCCACCCACACCGAGCAGGCCAGGGCGGTCGCCGGGTAGGCCCGTCCCCGCCACTTGGCCACCGCCCACGCCACCCCAAGGTCGACCGGGAAGTAGGCGGGAAACGTGGCCAGGCACTGCCCGCAACTGGCCGCCACCCCCTTGCCGCCCCTGAAACCGCTCCATACCGGGAAGCAGTGACCCACGACCGCGGCCGTACCGCCCACGTGGCCGCCCAGCCCGCCCGCCAGCCGGCGCCCGAGAACAGAGGCGATCCCCCCCTTGCCGATGTCGGCGAACAGGATGCCGTAGCCCCATCTCTTGCCCAGCACGTCCATGGCGTTGGCCGCGCCCGGGTTGCCGCTGCCCGCGATCCGCAGGTCGGCCGCCCCCCGGGTGGCGATGCGGGCGGCGGTGTCGGCCACGGGGGCGCTGCCCAGGAGGTAGCCGGTCGCAGCCGCGGCGAGGAGTCGGAGGGGCATCCGGTCGAAGGTTACGGGCCGTCCCGCGGCGGCGGCACCTCCCACCGCACGAGGTCGGTGCTGCGGGCGATGCCCATCTTGGCGTGGCCCCGACCGCCGAACCGGTCGAGCTCGGTGCTGCCCGCGTAGAACAGGTACCAGTGCCCGTCGAGAGGTCGGGCGTCGCAGAGGTAGGCCGCGTTCAGGACCTCCCCGGTCGGACGGTTCCAGCCCTGCTCGGGCACGGTGATCTCGGCCACGAGCTTCCAGCGCCGCCAGCTGTCGGGGTCGTCCGGAGGTCCGTCGAGACGGTAGAGCAGCGTGCGGTGGATCGGCACGGTCGTGCCCAGCACGTGCCACACGCCGTCGATCTCGAGGAACTGATAGTTCTCGAACGGCCCCGTGTCGGCCACGCCCACCCGCCGCCACGGACCGTCCAGGCTCGCCGAGGGCGACACGGCCACGTCGAACCGGTCCTCCTGGTGGTTGTAGCCCACCACCAGCCCGGCGGGGCTGTGGGCGATGGCGGCGTCGATGAGGCGGTCGGTCGGCAGCGGCCGAACGTCGAACGCGAGCCGCCTCGGCGGCGACCACGACCGGAAGTCGGGCGACGTCCGGACGTACAGCTTGTTCAGACCGTCGACATCGCGCGTGTGGCTGTTGTAGGTGACGACGTAGGTGCCGCTGCGATGGCGGGTGACGTCGGGCGAGGCGACGCCGCCGACCTCGGGCTGGTCCCACAGCTCCACCGCCGACCACGACAGGAGGTCGGCGCTGAAGGTCAGCCCGATCCGGAACCGGAAAGGATCTCCGCGGACGTGGCTGAACAGCAGGCGCCAGCGACCGTCGACCAACCGGACGGCCACGTCCTTGACCGCCGCTTCGGGAAGTTCGTACACCGGGTTGCGGAGACGCTCCCACGGGATCGAGGCGACCCCCCGCTCATCCGGCTCCACGCAGGCATGGGCGGCGCGGACAGGGTCCGGAGCATTGCCCTCTCCACAGGCGGCGAGACCGGCGAGAACCACGGCCAGCCCGGCGGCGCCGCGGGTCGCCCTCGGCATGCGGGCATCATGGCCCAATGCCTCCGACTCTCTCACGCGTCTCCGTCGCCGACGGCGTCGACCTCGAGACCGCCAGCTGGACCGGCGGGAACCGTCGCCCGTTCCTCCTCGTCCACGGCCTGTCGTCCAACTGGCGCACGTGGGAGATGGTCGGCGACCGGCTGCACGACCTCGGGCATCCCGCGGTCGCCGTCGACCTGCGTGGTCACGGCCGGTCGGCCAAGCCCGACGACGGCTACGACTTCGCCACTCTCACGTCCGACCTCCTGGCCGTACTCCGGGAGACCGACCTCGACCAGCCGATAGTCGCCGGCCAGTCGACGGGCGGGAACCTGGCCGTCGAGTGCGCCTGCCGGGCGTCCGACACGGTCTCCGGCGCCGTAGGTGTCGACGGTGGCGTGCTCGAGCTCCAGGAACAGTGGCCGGTGTGGGACGACTGTCGGGAGGCGCTCAAACCTCCCGCCCTGGCCGGGACGCCGTCCGACGACATCCGGGACCACCTGCGCCGCAGCCACCCCGACTGGTCCGAGGAGGGCGTGGCCGCCACGCTCGCGAACCTCGAAGTGCTGCCCGACGGGACAGTCCGACCGTGGCTGAGCTTCGACCGCCACATCGCATTGCTCCGCTCTCTCTGGGAACACCGGCCGTCGGAGATCCTCCCCGCCCTGCCGGTGCCGTTGCTGCTCCTGCTGGCCGACTCGGGCGACGACTGGATGGACCACAAGCGCCGAGCGGCCGAGCGGGCAGTGGAGACGGCCGGCCGCGGGGCGAGAGCGCAGTGGTTCTCACCCGGCGACCACGACCTGCACGTCCAGCGGCCGGCCGAGGTGGCCGGCATCCTGTCGGAGGCGGCGAACAACGGCTTCTTCCCGTCGTAGGTTGGAGCCGTGGCTGAACAGCACGCCCGGCTCCTGGTCATCATGGGCTCGGGTGAGACGAGCCCCACGATGTCCAAGGTGCACAGGGAGCTGTTCGACCGCCTGGGCCCCGCCCCCATCGAGGCCGTCATCCTCGACACTCCCACTGGGTTCCAGGAGAACGCCGACGACATCGCCGCCAAGGCCGTCGCCTACTTCCGGGAGAGCGTCAACCGGGACGTCACCGTCGCCTCCTTCCGCTCCGCCGACGAGGTAGGGACGCTCGCCCACGAGAAGACGCTGGCTCGCCTGCGCGACGCCCGCTGGGTCTTCTCCGGACCGGGCAGCCCGTCCTATGCGCTGCGCCAGTGGCACGGCAGCGAGATCCCGCCCATCCTGGCCAAGAAGCTGGAGCAGGGTGGATGCATCGTCTTCGCCAGCGCCGCAGCGGTGACGCTCGGACCGGTTTCAGTGCCGGTGTACGAGGTCTACAAGGTGGGCGAACCACCCCGGTGGCTCCCCGGCCTCGACCTGCTCGCGCCGCTTGGCCTTACCGCCGCCGTGATCCCCCACTACAACAACGCCGAGGGCGGAAATCACGACACCCGCTACTGCTACATGGGCGAACGCCGCCTACGCATGCTCGAGGACCAGCTTCCCGAGGGCGTCTTCGTTCTCGGCGTCGACGAGCACACCGCCTGCATCCTCGACCTCGAAGCCGGGACGGCCACCGTCGCCGGCCTCGGACGGGTCACCGTCCGTTCGCACGGACATTCGTCGTTCGTCGAGTCCGGACAGACAGTCAGAATCGCCTGCCTGAACGAGCTCGCGGCCGGACCCGCGGGTGACGGTGGTTCGCCGATCGACGCCACCTCGTCGCCGGCCGCGCCCGCGGAGGCGAGCCCCCTCGCCGCCTCTCCTTTGCTCGACGACGTGGGCCGACTGGAAACGTCTTTCGCCGAGGCGCTGAGGGCTCGCGATGGACCCGCTGCCGTCAGCTGTGTGCTCGCGCTCGAGGCCTTATTGGTCGACTGGTCACGGGACACACTCCAGTCTGACGAGATGCGCCGCGGCCGGGCTGCGCTGCGGGGGATGATCGTCCGGTTGGGAGATGCGGCCGAGCACGGCCTCCGCGACGAGCGAACCGTCCTCGGCCCGCTCGTCGACGCTCTGCTGGCGGCGCGCGACCGCGCTCGGGCCGACCGCCGCTGGGACGACGCTGACGACATCCGTGACCGCCTCGTCGCCGCCGGCGTCGAGGTCCAGGACACGGCCGCGGGCACTACCTGGAATCTTCGCTGAGCGGCGTTGGTAACGTTGCTCTTCGCCCGCGCCCCCATCGTCTAGCGGCCTAGGACACCACCCTTTCAAGGTGGCGGCACGGGTTCGAATCCCGTTGGGGGTGCTCGTAAGCAGCGCAGTCTCAGTCCCGACCGCAGATCGCCGCCTCATCCGACGCAGCCTCCCAATCACCGTTGGCACGGTGGCAGCCAGCGGCTTGGTCGGTCAGGCCGGGTCGGCACGGCTACCGCGCAGTCCGAAATGCAAACACCGAAGTCGTCCCCGGCAAGAAGTTCGGGGTCTTCGTCCACGAGGGTCGCGACCGGTCAGCGGCCGCAACGGACGGTTGACGAAGCGGGACGACGCTCGGTGCGCCCACCTTCCCGCACCACTCGCGCGGCGACCCAGCGCGCCAGCACCTCATCGGTGGACCTTGCCCGTGCCCAGGCGGCCTCGCGGGCGTTGTGCACTTCGGTGACGGGCCAGAGCTGCCCGTCCGAAAGTCCGAGGTCGTCCCCGCCAATACCACTCTCGCAGCGGAACCGCTCTTCCTCGGTACATGCCGTTCACGACGGAGTCGACTGCTTCCTCCCGGAAGGCGACGTGCGCGACCATCTCCTTCACCGTCCACCCCGCAGCCGTAGTCGCCTCAATCCCGCCCTGGCCCAGCCGCTCGACGGCCCCTCCAGCCGCCGCCACCCCGACTCGATCAGCTCGAGCTGGTCGTCGAGGCCGCCGCCTCTCATGGCCCATTCTGCTGTCGTGCGGATCGCCAGTCGTCATTCTGCGACAGCCGCGGAGTCTGGAGCGCAGCGGTGCTGGACACTTGGTAATTTGAGGACTTACCAAGTAGACAGGAGTGGCGATGCCCGCAACTTCGGAGTTCCTCGTCTCCTCCAGCGGCCAGATGTCGGTCCCCGCCGCGGTTCGCCACCGGTGGGGCCTCGACCAGGGAGGGCGTATCATCGTCGTCGACCTCGGTGACGCCGTTGTCCTGCTTCCACCGGGCGGGCGGGCGGAGTTGCTCGGCGCAGCCCTGTCGGCCGAGGAGCATCTTTCTCACGTCGCCGGCCTCGACGATCCCGATCTCGCCACCACGTAGTGACGGCAACGATTGTTGATGATCACCTCCTGCGCGACATCCTTGTCGGCGATCGTGAGGAGACCCTCGACGGGCTCGCGCCCGATGGCGTGGCCACCACCGGCTTGTGGCTCTTCCGACTGTGCTCGTCTTTCGCCGATCCGAACGTCATCGGCAAGCTGTCGGGCCCGGTCGCCTCTTTGCCGCAGCACCTGCAGGCGCGCTTTCGAGCCCAACTGATCGAGCTGCCGGCCTCGATCGAAGTCTTGAGCCTCCGAGACATGGCCTGGCCGATGGCGCTCCTTCAGACTCGTCACCGGGCCGAAAGGCGATCTCTCTCCGCAGCCATGGTCGAGGCGCTCGCCGCTGCGCACCGGCTCGGAAAGGCCATCGCCGTATCACGCAATGACGTCGGCCCGAGCCTTCGAGCGGCCGCCGAGGCCGACGGGGTGACGTTCCACATCTTGTAGCCGCACGGACCGTACCTCAGCATGCCCACCGGCCGGCGGTAGGCGGCGCCTGACTGTCATTCGCAGTGAAGTTGTTAGAGGAACTCGTCGAGGGGGAAGTCCTTGTCGAGTCGCAGCGTCACGCTCACCTGTCGATCGAGGGTTGCCCGTCGCCCGTCAGCATCCTCCTACAGGATGACCTGTCCGCTGCGCGCCTACCCAGTCGCCCCTTCATCCAGCGGTAAGGGACGCCTGTGGACGGACGGACCACACAAGCTACCCAAGGGCGCCGAGAGCCTGGCGAAGCTCTGCCGTGCGGTCAACAGCTCCAGGGACATGTCGAAGGTCGGCACGCGTGCCGATCCGGAAGCCCTTGACCCACTCGACTTCCCGTGCAAGTTCCTGAACGCCTTCCACCGCACCTCGATTGCCCCCGCGACGTCGTAGGTGAGCGTCAAGCAGCACGAAGATGCAGGCGTCGAAGTCCCAGGAACGGAAGGGGCTGTAGCTGTGGCTTCTGCGGTCGTTGGCAGCAATGAGCCGGACCTTTACCTGCAGGCGACGACGGCCGACTCGAACGTCCCAGCTCTTCTC
>DASUXN010000460.1:0-6628 GCA_036377875.1 Acidimicrobiales bacterium | reverse complement strand
ATCGCTTCCAAATCGGCGAGCAGGCCGTCGCGCTCGATCGTGGCCCGCACCTGCTCGGAGCCGGGCGTGATGAGCAGCGGAGTGCGAGCCCGGAGGCCGTGGGACGACGCCTGGCGGGCCACGCTGGCGGCTCGGCTGATGTCCTCGTAGGACGAATTGGTGCACGACCCGACGCACGCCTGCGACAGCCTCAGCGGCCAGCCCTGCTCCCGGGCTTCGGCACCCATGGCGGAAACGGGACGGGCCAGGTCCGGGCTGTGCGGGCCGACGATGTGGGGCTCCAGGGTCGACAGGTCGATCTCGAGCACCTGGTCGAAGTAGCGCTCCGGATCGTCCTCCACGCCGTCGTCGGCCCGGAGGTGCTGAGCCACGGCCGCCGCCGCGTCAGCGAGGTGCTCTCGCTCGGTCGCGGCCAGGTAGGCGGCGGCCCGGTCGTCGTAGCCGAACAGGGAAGTGGTGGCGCCCACCTCGGCGCCCATGTTGCAGATCGTGGCCTTGCCGGTGGCGCTGATCGTCGCTGCTCCGGGGCCGAAGTACTCGACGATCGCACCGGTGCCGCCCTTTACCGTGAGCAGCTGGGCGACCTTGAGGATCACGTCCTTGGGCGACGACCAGCCGGAGAGCCGCCCGGTCAGGCGGACGCCGATGAGTCGGGGCCAACGGAGCCCGAACGTGCCGCCGGTCATGACGTCGACCGCATCGGCCCCGCCCACGCCGATGGCGACCATGCCCAGCCCCCCGGCGTTGGGCGTATGGCTGTCGGTCCCCACCAACATCCCGCCCGGGAAGGCGTAGTGCTCCAGCACGACCTGGTGGATGATGCCCGAGCCCGGTTTCCAGAACCCGATCCCGTAGCGGGCGGAGACCGTGCACAAGAAGTCGTAGACCTCCTGGTTGGCCTCCTCGGCCACGGCCAGGTCGGTGGTCGCTCCCACCTTGGCCTGGATGAGATGGTCGCAGTGGACGGTGGTCGGCACCTGCACCCTCGGCAGACCGGCGGTCATGAACTGGAGGAGCGCCATCTGGGCGGTGGCGTCCTGCATGGCCACCCGGTCGACGCGGAACTCGGCGTAGGACCGGCCGCGGCGCAGCTCCTGGGCTTCGGCATCCTCGAGGTGGTTGAACAGGATCTTCTCGGCCAGGGTCAGTGGACGGCCCAGCCGGCGGCGTCCGATCTCGGCGCGCTCGGCCATGGTGGCGTAGCGAGGCGCCACCATGGCCATGGGGGTGCCCGAGGCCGCGTCTATCGAGAAGCCCGATTCGGTGTTCGTGGTCAAAGCCTAGGTTCTCCGGCGCCGTTCCTCGCCCGTTCCGGGCGGGGCCCGAACCGGGCCTTGGATGAGGCGAGGGGACACCTGCCCAGACCCGGCGGTGGACCTTGCGGCGCGGTCTGGGGCAAGCCGGGTTGCCACGGACGCGTCCGGCGGCCAAGCTGAACGGTATGGCGGACAGCGAAGCGCGACGTCGTCGCGCCACACAGCGTCCAGAACCGGAGGCGGCAGGCCAGGCGGGCCCGTCCGCGCCCGCCCGCAAGCGCGCCGTCCCGGCTGCCGCCGCTGGCAAGAAGAAGGCCGCGGGCCCCCGCCGCACGACCAAAGCGGCCGCGCCCGAGGAGATTGCGGTTCCTCGGAAGCGCACGCCTCCGACGCCGCGTGCCACCAAGAAGGCCACCGCAGCTGCCACCCGGCCGTCGCGGCCCACCAAGAAGGCCACCGCGGCCCCGACCCGGGCACCGCGCACGCGCCGGACACCGCCCCCCGAACTGGTCACCGAGGACCTGGTCATCGAGGAGCTGGAGGCGCAGGAGAGTCCGGCCGAGGAGCACGCCGAGGTGGTGGCCGAAGTGGTCGCCGACGCCTTCGCCGAGCCCGAACCCGAGCCGACGCCGGAGAAGCGACCTCGCGCCGCCCGCCGGCCACGTAAGCAGGCTGCCCCTGCCGTCGCGCCTGCGCCCGAACCCGAGCCGTCGCCCGAAGACGTGCGCGCCGCCCTGCGGGCCCGTCTCGCCGAGGCTGCAGCCCGCACGTCGGGCCGGCTGCCACCCGAGCCCGCCCCGGCCCGGTTCCACCCGGAGCCCTCCGAGGTCGAGGACGTCCAGGAGGTCGAGGAGGAGCCGGCCGAACCCGAACCGCCCGAACCCGAACCGGCTGCACCCGCGCCTCGCCCCACCCGGGCGACTCGGGCGGCCAAGACCACGAAGAAGGCGGCCAAGGCGGCCCGTCCCGCTCGCAAGCGGGCAGGTCCTCTGCTGGGGGCGGCGGTGGAGGGCATGGACGCCACCACCGAGACGGACGCCCCCCCGCTCGCGCCCGAGCCCGCCGAGCCGGCCGCGCCTGTCGTCACTGCGGCGACGTGGGAGCCGACGATCTCCACCCCGCCTCCCCAGGACACGGCTCAACCCACGGCCACCATCCCGCCCGTGGGCCGGGCCGCCCCCACTCCGCCCCCGCCGCCCACCCCGCCCAAGCAGGGCCGCAAGCTCCGCACGGTCGGGATCGTCGCCGCCGTGGCGGTGGTGGCGGCCATCGTCCTCGTGGGTGGCGCCCTCCTGCTGGGCAATGTCCTGGGCGAGGACGGGGTCAACTACGCCGAGCTCCAGCCCGGCCAGTGCTTCGACCGGCCGTCGGGCCGGTTCAACAACGTCGAGACCGTCCCCTGCACCGAGGAGCACGATCTCGAGGTGTACGCGGTGCTCGACCACCCCGCCGCCGCCGGCGACCCGTTCCCCGGCATGGACGAGCTGCTGCGCTACGCCAGTCCGCTGTGCCTCTCGCAGTTCGGCGACTACGCGGGCGTGCCGTTCGAGCAGCTCAGCCTGCGGGACGTGTACATCACGCCCCGCGAGTCGGCCTGGAACGACGACGCCCGCCGCGTCGTCTGCGCAGTGGGCACCATCGACGAGCAGCCCACGAACACGCCGGTCAAGGCCGGCGGCTGACATGGCCGACGATCAGCTGGGTGCCTACCTGACCGACCACCTGGCGGGCTCGACGGCGGGGGTCAACCTGGCCCGCCAGATCCAGGGCGAGTCGGAGGGGACCCCCCTCGGCACGTTCATGACCGGGCTGGTGGCCGACATCGAGTCCGACCAGAAGGTGCTCGAGGGGCTCATCGAGCACCTCGCCATCGAGCGCAGCCCGCTGAAGCAGGCCGCCACCTGGGCGGCGGAGCGGATGAGCCGGGTCCGGTTCAACCCGGTGTCCCTCGGCAGCAAGGAGCTCGAGCTGCTGATGGAGCTCGAGGCCCTGTGGATGGGCGTCTGCGGGAAGCTGTCGCTCTGGGAGTCGCTCGACGAGCTCAAGGCGACGGACGAGCGGCTGAGCTCGCTCGACACCCCCAACCTCATCGCCCGGGCCCAGAGCCAGGCCGACGGCCTGCGTATCCAGCGCCGGGCCATGGCCCCGCTCGCCCTGGGCGGGTAGCCCGCTCCTAGCCGGCTACGCGCTGGCCGCCACGCGGCCGGCCCGCTGCGCTTCCATGCGGCGGATGCGGTCGATGGGGGCGACTACCCACGTGTGCTCCACGGTGGCCTCCCAGTTCCGCAGCAGCTCGGCCGCGCGGGCCGAGCCGGTGAGCTCCTGGTGGCGCTCGACCAGCCAGCGGAGTTCCTCCAGCATGTCGGCGTCGGGCCTGGCGGCCTCGACCATGGCAGGGTTGAGCCGGGCCGTCAGGCGGGCCTTCGGGTCCCACATGAAGGCCTGGCCGCCGGTCATACCCGCGCCCACGTTGTAGCCCACCGGTCCCAGCACGACGACCGTGCCCCCCGTCATGTACTCGCAGACGTGGTCGCCCACGCCCTCGACGACGGCCACCGCGCCGGAGTTGCGGACGCCGAACCGCTCACCCGCCGCGCCGGCCAGGTACACCTGCCCGCCCGTCGCCCCGTAGAGGCAGGTGTTGCCGGCCAGGGACGGAGCCCGGGCCCCCGCCTTGAGCAGGGACTCGTCGTTGGCGGGCGGACGGATGACGATGCGGCCGCCAGCCATACCCTTGCCCACGTAGTCGTTGGCCTCGCCCACCAGCTCGAACTCCATCCCGTGGCCGAGGAAGGCCCCGAAGCTCTGGCCCGCCACCCCGTCGAAGCGGACGGCGACCGTGCCCGGCGGGGGCCGGTCGCCGAACTCGAGGGCGAGCGCACCGGACAGGGCGGCGCCCACGGTGCGGTCGGCGTTGGTGATGGGGTACCGGAGCTCGATGTCGGCGCCGTCCCAGACCTGGCGGTAGGCGTCCTCGAGCAGGCGGTCGCCCAGCGTCGACCGGGGCTTCTGGAGCGGGATGTGGCGCACGAAGTGGCGCGGCGCGTCGAGGTCCGCCGGTGGGATGATGAGCGGGGTCAGGTCCATGGTGTTGGCCCGGGGGTCGTCGGGCAGCTCCCGTTGGCGCAGGCACTCCACGCGCCCGATGGCCTCGTCGAGGGAGCGCAGGCCGAGGGCGGCGAGCCCGCGGCGGATCTCCTCGGCGATGAAAAGCATGTAGGCGGCCACGCCCTCGGGCGTCCCCTGGAACTTGGCCCGCAGGTGGGGGCGCTGGGTGGCGATACCGGTGGGGCACGTGTCCTTGTGGCATGCCCGGGCCATGATGCAGCCCTCGGCGATCATTCCCGCGGTGCCGAACGAGTACTCGTCGGCCCCGAGAAGGGCGGCCATGAGCACGTCGCGGCCGGTGAGCAGCCCACCGTCCATGCGAAGGCGCACGCGGTCGCGCAGGCCGTTCTCCATGAGCGCCCGCTGCGTCTCGGCCACGCCCAGCTCCCAGGGCAGCCCGGCGTGCTTGATCGACATCAGGGGCGAGGCGCCCGTGCCACCGTTGGCGCCGGAGATGTGGATGACCTCGGCCAGGGCCTTGGCCACGCCCGCGGCGATGGTGCCGACGTTGTCCTCGGCCACGAGCTTCACCGAGACGTCGGCCAGCCCGTTCACCTGCTTGAGGTCGAAGATCAGCTGGGCCAGGTCCTCGATGGAGTAGATGTCGTGGTGGGGCGGCGGCGAGATGAGACCGATGCCGGGCTGGGTGTGGCGCAGGGTGGCGATCTCCTCGGACACCTTGGCGCCCGGGATCTGGCCGCCCTCGCCCGGCTTGGAGCCCTGGGCCATCTTGATGTTCAGCTCGTCGGCGTGGGCGCAGTACTCGGGGGTCACGCCGAAGCGGCCGGACGCGATCTGCTTGATCCGGCTGTTCTTGTCGCCGGTGGCCTGGCCGCGGGTGCGGAAGCGGTAGCGGGCCTCGCCGCCCTCGCCGCAGTTGGACTTGCCGCCGATCAGGTTCATCCCCTCGGCCAGCGTCTCGTGCGCCTCCCGGCTGAGAGCACCGTGGGACATGGCGCCGGTCGAGAAGCGGGCGGTGATGGCCCTGGCCGGCTCCACTTCGTCGAGGGGGACGGCGGGGCCGGCGGGCACGAACTCGAGCAGGTCGTGCAGCTCGGTGGCGGGACGGCTGTTGACCAGGTCGGCGAAGCGGTCGTAGACGTCGGACGAGCGCTCGCGCAGGGCCGTCTGCAGAAGGTGGGCGGCCTTGAACTCGTTGAGGGCCTTGACCACCGGGTCGTTGTGGGTGTGGTACTCGCTGCCCGGCTTCTTGAGGGCGCGGTAGTAGCCGCCGTCGATGAGGCGGGTCTCGCCGTGGCGGGCGATGGCGTCCTCGCCCAGCTCGGCCCACCCGACGCCGCCGACGACCGAAGGGGTTCCCGAGAAGCACACGTCGACCACCTCGGGCCCCAGGCCGATGACCTCGAAGATCTGGGCGCCGCGGTAGGAGTCGACGGTGGAGATGCCCATCTTGGACATCACCTTGAGCACGCCGTCCTCCATGGCCGACTGGAGGCGGGCCTGGGCCTCGGGACCGGACAGCTCGCTCTCGGTGTTCTCGTCGGCCTCCTTGGCCACCGTCTCCAGGGCGAGGCCCGGGCAGATGGCGTCGGCGCCGTAGCCGAGAAGGCAGGCGATGTAGTGGACGTCGCGGGCGTCGTCGGCGGAGACGATGAGGCTGGTCTCCATCCGGAGCCCGGCCGCGACCAGGCGCTGGTGGACGGCGCCCACTGCCAGGAGGGCGGGAACGGGCACCCGGTCCTCGCTGACGTTCCCGTCGTCGATCACCAGGAGCCCCACGCCCTGGCGGGCGCACGACTCGGCAGCGTCGCCGAGGCGGTCGATGGCAGCCCGCAGGCCGCCGGGGCCGTCGGTGACAGGGAAGGTGGCGTCGAGGTGAGCGCAGCCGAAGCCCATGCCGTCGCGGCTCAGGAAGTCGACGATCGTGGACGGGTAGAGGAAGAAGGAGCGCAGGGACAGCAGGCGGGCCGCCTCGGGCTGCTCGGTGAGGATCGGACGGCGGGGGCCGAGGAGCGTGCGCAGGCTCATGACCAGCCGCTCCCGCAGGTGGTCGATGGGCGGGTTGGTGACCTGGGCGAACCGCTGGCGCAGGTAGTGGTGGATGGGCCGGGGCCGGCCGGCGAGATGGGGGAGCGGTGAGTCGTCCCCCATCGAGTAGGTGGGCTCCTTGGCATCGTTGGCCATGGCCCGCAGCACCATGTTCAGCTCCTCGCGGGAGTAGTTGAACATGGCCTGGCGGCGCTCGAGGCTGCCGTCGTCCGACGTCTCCTCGATGGCCCGGCCTCGGGAGATGTCCCGCAGGC
>DASUXN010000459.1:0-2932 GCA_036377875.1 Acidimicrobiales bacterium | reverse complement strand
CCCGTTCGAGGTACTTGGCCGCCTCCTCGTACCTGCCCTCGAGGGTGAGAACGTCGCCCAGCCCTTCGGCCACCTGGGCGCGGGTGGCGGAGTCCGTCACCGCCGCCCGCTCGGCGATGCGGTAGTGGTCGACGGCCACCTCGAGGGCGTTGCGCCGCCGGGCCGACTCGGCCGCCTCCAGGGCGTAGGGCAGGGCCCGGTCGGTGCGACCGCCGGCGTCGAAGTGGTAGGCCAGCTCGAAGCACCGGTCGCGGTCGGTCGCCTCGATGCGGTGGGCGGCGCGGAGGTGCAAAGTGCGTCGAGTCGCTTCGTCGAGGCGGTCGAGGAGGGCCTCACGGATCTTGTCGTGACGGAAAGAGCAGTGGCCCGTCTTCTCGTCCACCCACACGATGCGGCGCCGCTGGGCGTCCCTGAGACCGGCGGCGACCGCCTCGCTGTCCTGGCCGGTGAGCTCCACGGCCAGGCCCAGGTCGAACTCCTTACCGAGCACCGCTCCCACCGACAGCAGCGACAGCGCCGACGGCGAGAGCAGTTCGAGACGCCGCAGCAGGAACAGGGCGGCGCGCCGGGAAGTCTGGGCGCTGGCCAGCAGGGTGGAGTCCACCCGCCAGCCGTCATTGGAGTTGACCAGCGCCCCCGACTCGACCAGGCCGCGCAGGACGGCGGCGGCCATGAAGGGGCTGCCCTCGGCGAGCTGGGCGACGACTTCGACCGCCTCGTGCGGAAGGGGGCCGGCCATCGACTCGGCCAGGCTGCGAACGTCGGCGGTGTCGAAGGGGCCCAGCTCGACGTGGAGGGCGTTGGGGATGGTCCGCAGCGGGCTTTCTGGACCGACCTCCTCGCTGCGGAAGGCGGCCAGCACGAGTACGTGGCCCGTTGACGAGGCGGCGTTCTCGGCCCACGAGGCGAGCAGCCGGACGCTCAGTTCGTCCGCCCACTGGCAGTCGTCGAGCACGACGACCACCGGATGGGCTGGTTGGGCCCCGGCGACGCTGTCGGGCTGCGTGCCCACAACGCTGTCGGGCTGCGTGCCCACAACGCTGTTGCAGTCTCCCAGCGCGTCGAGCAGGGCGGCGAGGGCGTTGACGCTGCGGATCTGGCCGTACGCCTCGGGGCCGACGTCGACGGGGCCGTCGGCCGCGATCAGCGGCGCCAGGGCGGGTAGGGCGGCCGCGGCTGCGTTCCCGCTGTCGCCCAGCCGGACCCGCAGCATCTGCACCAGCTCCGGTCGTTCCTGGGCGGCGGCCACGATGCCGGCGGCCACGCCTTCGAGCACTTGGAACGGGCGGCGGGCGGCCTGGTCGACGCCCTGGCCCCGAAGGACCCAGATGCCGGGACCGGCCCGGCGGACCAGCTCGTCGAGCAGCCGGGTCTTCCCACCACCCGAGTCGGCTTCGACCAGGACGAGGCGGCCGGAGCCCAGCCGGGCCTGGTCGACGAGGCCCGACAACACGGCCAGCTCGGCCGTCCGGCCGACGAAGGAGGGTTCGGTGAGGGCCTGGCGCCGGTCGGAGAGGCCGACGATCACGGGCGGGTCGCTGAAGCCCCGCGACCGGGCCGCCGCCACAGCTTCCAGGTCGGCCAGCACCGCCGCCGCCGACTGGTAGCGATGGTCGGGGTCCTTGCGCAGCAACCGCTGGACGGCGCCCTCGACGGCCCGCGGGACGTCGGCCCGCAGCGAGCCCAGGGCCGGAGCCGGGGTGTTGAGGTGGTGGCGGATGATCTCGCCCACGTCCTTGCCGTCGAACGGCGGCCGGCCGACCAGGCACTCGAAGAGAAGGACGCCCACGGAGTAGAGGTCGGACCGCTCGTCGACCAGCGTGGCTCCCAGGGCGCCCGTCGCCTCGGGGGCGAGGTAGCGGAGGGTTCCCACCGGCTCGTCGCGGATGGTCGGGTCGAGCCAGGCGCTGCGGGCGAAACCGAAGTCGATCAGCACCGCCCGCTCGATGGGCTCGCCCGGTCCGACTATCACGTTGGCCGGTTTCACGTCGCGGTGGAGGACGTCGCCGTCGTGGGCGTGCTCGAGCGATCGCAGGACGTCGATGGCCACCCGCAGGGCGGAGTCGACCGACAGGGGGCCGCTCGCCTCCAGCCGGGCCTGAAGGGTCATGCCGGGGACGTAGGGCTGGACCAGGTAGAGGATGTCCTCGTCGCGGCCGACGGCCACCAGGGGCTTGAAGTCGGGGCGCTCCAGCCGGCGCAGGATGACGGCCTCGTGGGCCACGCGCAGGCTCACGGCCGACGACACCGCCGACGCATCGACGGTCTTGACGATGACCGCGCCCCCATCGTTCAGGTCCACGCCGGCATAGGTGTTGACGCCCAGCCCGCTCTTGAGCAGGCGCTGGCACTGAAATCGCCCAGCGAGGACGAGTTCGTCCGTGGTGCTGGTCACGCTGAGCCCCCTTGTCGGCTTCCCTTACGTATCGGCGGAGGGAGGCCCTGGCTGAAGGGTCAGGGGCTCACGGCGTCACGGGTGGTTGTTGGCCCAGGGCAGCGGCAGCGGGATGTCGCCGTTGCTCCCGAAGGTGACCGTCGAGCCGTTGCGGACGAACCACGTGCCCGAGCTGGGCCGGAAGACAGCGATGTCGTCGGCCCCGGTGCCGTCGTAGTTGCCGGGAACGGGGATGTCGCCGCTGGTGCCCCACGTGACCGTGGCGCCGTTGCGGACGAACCAGGTGCCGGAAGCGGGCCGGAACACGGCGATGTCGGTGGTGCCGTTGCCGTCGTAGTCGGCCGGAACGGGAATGTCGCCGTTGGTCCCGAACGTGACCGTCACGCCGTTGCGCACGAACCACGTGCCCGTGGACGGGCGGAAGACGGCAATGTCGTCGGTGCCGTTGCCGTCGTAGTCGGCCGGGACGGGGATGTCGCCGTTGGTGCCCCACGTGACGGTGGAGCCGTTGCGGATGAACCACGTGCCTGTTGAGGG
>DASUXN010000458.1:0-4148 GCA_036377875.1 Acidimicrobiales bacterium | reverse complement strand
CAGTGCCATGCTCGTACTCATCGGTCCGCATTGGCTCACCACCGACAGGGACGGCCGGCGACGAATAGACGATCCCGGTGACTGGGTGCGCCGCGAGGTCGAAGGAGGGCTACGGCGGCCGGAGGTCGCGGTCGTCCCCGTGCTCGTCGACGGCGCCGGCATGCCGGCAGCGGATGACTTACCCGAACCGTTGAAGCCGTTGGCCGAACGGCAAGCGTTCATGCTTCGTGGGGACGATCCCGATGCCGAAGTGGACGGCCTCGTAAGCGCCATACAGCACGCTCGGGCCCGCAGGCCCCATGCCCCCGACGGCTCGACGCCCGCCCGCAGCCCGTGACGCCGGCCGCCGGGGGCGGCTCAGCTGCGCAGCATCTCGTTTCGCCGTCTACCCCGCGGCCGCCTTCGCCGCCCGCATGGGCGACTCGTCGGTGAACGAAAGGGCCTTCTCAAGGTGGACGATCGTGCCCGCCTCGGGCTTGGAGACGAAGCGCACCTCGTCCACGAGGGCCCGCATCAGAAGGATCCCCCGCCCTCGTTCGGCCGCCATGTCCTTGCTGGTGTCGTGGCCGTCGGTGAGCGACTGCCAGTCGAAGCCGCGGCCGGTGTCGATGACCCGGATGACGCACTTCTCGTTGTCGATGTCGACCCGGACCTCGTACTTGTCGCCCGGCCCCGAGTGGTGCACGACGTTGGCGCACGCCTCGGTCTGGGCGATGGCGATGTCGTCAATGCACTCCTGAACTGCGCCCACCTCGTCCAACGCGTGGTGGACGATGTGGCGCGTCACGGGGATGGTGTGCTCGTCCCGGGGCTAGGTAAACGACAGGCTGATGTGCATCTCGTTCTTCCCTGGTGAGCGCCCACCGCTAGAGCTCGATCGGGTCCATTGGGTCTGCATGAGGATCGCGTTTCGTCTGATGGGTGCCTACCCCCGGCATCCGAGCGTCAATCGGCTTATACGGCGACCGGTACTGTCCGCCCCCGATGGACCCCGAGGACGCCCAGACCGCGAGCCTGGGCCGGTCGGCGGCGGTCATGGCCGTGGGCACGACGGTCTCCCGGATCACCGGTCTGGGACGCCTCGTGGCGGCGGCCTACGCGCTGGGCGTGACCGAATCCCGCCTGGCCGACACCTACAACATCGCCAACACCCTGCCGAACGTCATATACGAGCTCGTGCTGGGCGGCGTCCTGACCTCGGTGTTCATCCCGATCGTGGTCGAGGAGCTGCGGACGAAGCCCAAGGAGGAGGCCTGGGAGGCGGTGTCCAGCCTGGTCACGACCGCTCTCCTCGTGCTGGCCGCCATCAGCGCCCTGGCCGTCGTGGCCGCCCCGGCCCTCATCCGGCTGTTCACCCTGCGCCTCGAAGGTGGCCAGGCGGCCGAGCAGCAGCACCTGGCCACAGTTTTCCTCCGGTTCTTCGCCCCTCAGATCTTCCTCTACGGCTATGCCGCGGTGGCCGCCGGGCTCCTCAACGCCCACGACCGCTTCGCGGTGCCGATGTTTGTCCCGATCCTCAACAACCTGCTCGTGATCGGGGTCTTCCTGGGCTTCGCCGCCCTCGTGGACGGAACCACGCCCACCGTCGCCAGCGTCGACTCCAGCGTCCCCCAGGAGCTGCTGCTGGCGTTGGGGACGACGGCGGGGGTGGCGGTGATGGCCCTGGCCAACTGGCCCTACGTCCGCAACCTGCCCGGCAAGCTGCGCTTCCGCCCCCGCTTCAAGGACCCGGCCGTCCGCAAGCTGGCCCGGCTGTCGACGTGGACGTTCGGCTACGTGGTGAGCAACCAGCTGACTTTCGGCATCGCCCTCGTCCTCGCCAACGGTGTGCAGGGCGGGCCCACCGCCTACTTCACCGCCTTCGCCTTCTTCCAGCTCCCCTACGGCATCGCCGCCGTGTCGATAATCACCGCCCTCGTCCCCACCCTGTCGGCGCAGTACGTCGACCGGGACGACGCCGCCTTCCGGGCCCGCACCGCAGGAGGTATTCGCGCCCTGGCCATGCTCATGCTGCCCGCCACCGCGGCCTACCTCGTCCTGTCCCGGCCCCTCATCCGCACCCTGCTCGAGAACGGGGTCATGCAGGCCGAGAGCAGCCGCCTCGTGGCGTCCGTGCTCGACACCCTCGCCCTCGGGCTCCTCCCGTTCGCCGCCTTCCTGCTCCTGCTGCGGGCGTTCTACGCCCGCCAGGACACCCGCACTCCCCTGCTGGTCAACATCGTCAGCAACGCCGTCTACCTCGTCTTCTCCTTCGCCCTGTTCCCCGCCCTCGACGTTCGCGGCCTCGGGTTGGCCCACAGCATCTGCTACCTGGTGGCCGCGGTGCTGGCCGGCATGCGCCTCAGCCGGGCCGTGGGCGGGCTCGACGGGCGCCGCACCGCCCGGGAGATCGCCAAGTCGGCCGCCGCGTCGGTCGTGTCGGCCGCGGCCATGCTCGCCACCGTGTGGGCGGTCACCGCCGTCGTCGGACCGGGCGACGTGCGGGCCCTCGTGCAGGTCGTCGTGGGCGGGGCGGTCGGGCTGGCCACCTTCCTTCTTGCCGCCAAGGCACTACGGGTGGAGGAGCTGGCCGTTTTCGCCCGCCTCCTTCCGCGCCGCCTACGGGTAACCTGATCGCCGATGGCGGCGGCGAGAAGATGAACCGGCGTTGGGTCGTCAGCACCGTCGCGGCGCTGACCGTGGTGGTCGGCATCGCCGGTGTGGCCGGGGCATGGGCAACGTCCTACGACCGGCGCACGTCAGAGCGACTTCTGCCGGGCACGATGATCGAGGGCATCGCCGTGGGTGGCATGCGCCCCGCCGAGGCGGTCAAGCTCATCCGCTCCCGGTTGGAGGAACCGCTGCGGCGGCCCGTCACGCTGCGGGCTGGTGCCAACCAGATCGAGACGACGCCGTGGGACCTCGGGCTGCGGGTGGACGTCGAAGCGGCCGTCCGCAAGGCCCAGGGCGCGACCGCCGGCAACGCCGTCGCCCGGGTGTGGCAGCGGCTGTTCACCAACCCCCAGCGCCACGTCGATGCCGCGCCCCGCTGGCACGACAAGGTGCTCGACGAACGCCTGGCCGAGCTGGCCACCCGCATCCGCACGGAGCCGCAGGCCCCTGCCCTCGACGCCTCGACCGGGTGGCTGAAGGTCACGCCCGGCAAGCCCGGCCTCGAGGTCGACACCGCCCGGGCGCGCGAGACCCTTACCGCCGGCGTCAACCTGGGTGACACCACCGTGCGACTGGCCACCCGCACGGTCGCGCCCGACACGGCCCAGTCCAACCAGGTCATCCTCATCCGCACCGGCGAGAACAAGCTCTACCTGTACCGCAACGGAACGATCGTCAAGGAGTGGCCGGTCGCCACCGGCGCCTCCGGCTACGCCACTCCCACCGGCCAGTGGAAGATCGTCGAGAAGCTGGTCAACCCGTCCTGGTACAACCCGGGCTCGGCCTGGGCCCGCGGCATGCCCGCCCGCATCGGGCCCGGCCCCAACAACCCGCTGGGCACGCACGCCCTCGCCTTGGACGCCCCTGCCATCCTCATCCACGCCACGCCCGACCGCAGCTCGATCGGATACAACGTCTCCCACGGCTGCGTCCGCATGCTGCCCGAGCACGAGATCGAACTGTTCGAGCAGGTCGAGGTGGGCACGCCCGTCGTCGTCGTGAACGCGGGCGAACCGCAGGCGCGGGTCACCACGCCTGCGGTCGCCAACGACGCAGCAGTGAACTTCTAGGCGGCGACCTCTTCGGCGTCGGCGGCCACGCCCTCGGGCTCGAGGGCGATCTCCAGCACCTGGCTGACGTCGTCCACGAGGTGGAACGTGACCACATCGCGCACCGCTTCGGGCACGTCGTCGAGGTCGGCACCGTTGCGGGACGGGAGGATGACCTCCTTCAGCCCCGCCCGGTGGGCGGCCAGCACCTTCTGCTTGACGCCGCCGATGGGCAGCACCCGGCCGGACAGCGTGACCTCGCCGGTCATGGCCAGGTCGCCCCTGACCGTGCGGCCGGTGAGCAGCGACACCAGCGCCGTCGTCATGGTGACGCCGGCCGACGGGCCGTCCTTGGGCACGGCCCCGGCGGGGAAGTGCACGTGGAAGCGGCGGTCGAAGGCGTCCTGGGGGATGCCGAGCACGTCGCGCTGGCTGCGGATGTAGGAG
>DASUXN010000457.1:0-3623 GCA_036377875.1 Acidimicrobiales bacterium | reverse complement strand
CTCCTACCACAACGTCACGCCGGCCCGGTTCTTCGAGCCCTACGGTCCCGCCGCCGCGCTCAACCTCCGGTGGGGGAGGGAGGAGCTGAAGGTCCTCGCCCCCCACAGCCGGGTGGCCATGGCCAACTCCGCGTACTCGGCCGAGGAGCTGCGGGAACTGGGGGTGGACGACGTCCGCGTCGTGCCGCCCTACCTGCCGCCCACCGTCGACGCCACTCCGAATCCCGAGCACGCCTCGTGGCTGCGGCGCACCAAGCGGGGGATCGACGTGCTGGCGGTGGGCCGGGTCGTCCCCCACAAGGGCCACCTCCATCTGCTGCGGGCCTTCGCCGCCCTGAGGGCGGCCGTCGACCCCGGCGCCCGCCTGTTCGTGGTGGGGGCGTGGGGGCCGGAGGACTACATGCGGGCTCTCTTTCGCGCCCGGGAGGAGCTGGGGGCGGAGCAGGTGGTGTTCACCGGATCCGTGTCGGAGGAGAGCCTGGCCGCCCACTACCAGGAGGCCGACGTCTACCTCTCGCTCTCGGAGCACGAGGGGTTCGGGCTACCGCTGATCGAGGCCATGCGCAAGGGCCGGCCCGTCGTCGCCTACGCGGGCGGGGCGGTGGGGGAGACCCTCGACGGCACGGGCGTGCTCCTCGACACGCTCGACCCGCCGACGGTGGCCGAGGTCGTGGGCAGGGTGGCCGGCGACGCCGAGCTCCGCGCCACGATCGTGGCCGGGCAGCGCCGGCGCGTGGCCGAGCTCGACGCCCTGCCCCGCGACGCGGAAGTGGTGCGGGCGGTGCGGGACGCCGCCGACTAAATCGTCCTCAGCTTCTCCACAAGGCGCGCCAAGGGCCTTCCACCGCTTTTCCACTATTTCCCGCTCGCCGGTGGCAATCCTTGTCGCGGCAGTACACCGTCACTAGGCTGCACCGATAGCCTGAATATCCCGGCCTCCCTGGTTCGTCGGCGCTCCAATGCGCCGTCCGAGACGACCCGGAATGACGCGGTCACGATGAGCGTTGCCCAGCCCCGGGGGGCATGGGGTCAGCCGATCGTGCGCGCCCCGCAGGCTGCCCTCGGCCTCGGTGCCCCCGCGCCCAAGGCGGTGCGGCTGCCGTCGGACGCGTCCGACCAGGAGGGGATCTTCGAGGGGTTGCTGTGGGTGGTGCGGGGGCTCGAGGAGTGCGGGCGGGCGTTCACGCGCCTGGCCGGGCGGCTGGGCAAGGTGGAGGCGAGGCTGCACGAGCTGGAGTCGGCCGAATCCCCGGCGCCGCCACCAGCAGCGGCGGTCTCGGTCGCGCCTGCGCCGGGGCCGGCCGACCACGACCCGCACCGCACGTCCCAGGAGCAGGACGTGGTGGGCGTCTATCGCGAGCTCGACGGCGTGGCTCAGCGGGTGGACGACCGAATGGCGAGAGCCGTCGCCGAGCTGGCGAAGCCGGCGGAATCGATCGAACGCCGCCTCGCCGCCCTCGAAGCTCGGCTCGAGCGAGGAGGGCGGCCGCCTCCGCGGGCCGAGATGCTCGCCCCGTCACCCGCTGCGCGCCCGGCGGCGCCCCCGCCGCCGGGCCCGATGCCGAGCGAACTGGTCCGTCCTGCCCTCGAGCTTCTGCCCGAGGAGGCACGCAGCCGGGCCGCCTCGGTGCTTTCGGCCGAGCTGGATCGCATCCGCCTCTCGCTCGGGGCGCTACGGGCGGAGTCTCCGCGGACGACTTGAGTCCCTACCGCCCGGCCGGATTTCGGGAATTGATCCCGGCCTGGTGTGCAGGATTTCAGCGGCGAGCGGGAACGGCCATGCCGATCTTGGTGGCGCCGGTGGCGCCCGAAAGGCCGGGGACGGAGCCGAAGAACTCGGCGTCACCGAAGGTGAAGATGCCGCCGTCCTGAGCGACCAGCCAGTAGCCCTTGCCGGTCGGGGTGACGGCCATACCGGTGACCGGCTGGGCGAGAGGGGCGCCGCCGATGGACCCGTGGAAGGGCGCATCGCCGAACGTGAAGATCCCGCCGTCGGCCGCCACCAGCCAGTAGCCCTGGCCCGACGGGGTGGCGGCCATGCCGACCACGGGCGACACGAGGGGCTGGCCGCCCATCGAGCCCCGGAACACGGCGTCGCCGAAGGTGAAGATGCCGCCGTCGGAGGCGACGAGCCAGTAGCCGCGCCCCGAGGCCGTCGGCGCCATCCCGTTCACCGGCCGGGCCAGGGCCTGGCCGCCCATCGACCCGTGGAACTGGGCGTCGCCGAAGGTGAAGATGCCGCCGTCGGAGGCAACCGTCCAGTACCCGTTGCCCGAGGGGGTCGGCGCCATGCCCACCATGGGCTGGGCGAGGGGCTGGCCGCCCTTGGAGCCGTAGAACCCGGCGTCGCCGAAGGTGAAGATGCCGCCATCCGAAGCCACCATCCAGTAGCCCCGGCCGCGGGTGGCGGCGATGCCGACCATCGGCCGCAGCAGCGGTTGGCCCCCCATCGAGCCGAGGAACGGGGCGTCGCCGAAGTTGTAGAGGTGGCCGTCGGCGGCCGCCACCCAGTAGCCGCCCGTCGCCGACACCCGGAACCAGTCCGAGAGCAGCCCCAGGGCGAACTGGAACCCCTGCCCGCTGGTGGTCGACGTCCCGTTCGAGCCGACGACCTGCACCTCGAGGGCACGGCCCCCGAAGTCGCCGTGGCCGTTGCGGCGGGTGACGTTGACCGCCTGCAGAGTTCCCACCTGCGGGTACGCCGCCTCGACGGTGGACACGGGGATCGACCGCTGCCACGTGTGGTTGGGGTTGTAGACGACGCTGTCGCCCTCGTCGGGCACGGCTGGGAACGTGCCGCCGGCGGTGTAGCCCCCTGTCGACGACGAGTACTCGGTGCGGGCGGGGGCGCCGTTGAGGAGCCGCACCTGGCCCGCCGTCTCGTTCACGGCCCGGTCGGATCGCCCGTCCTCGAGGTCGAAGAACGAGCCTCCGCTCTGGACGGCCCGGCCCCCGTACACCTGGCACTCGATGGTGTCGCACGTCTTGGCATAGTGAGCCAGGTTGGAGGCCTGGGCGTAGGAGCGGGCCGCCACCGCCTGGGCCTTGAGGGCCTGAAGTCCGGCGCGGGCGCCCAGGTCGGCCCACGAGGCGGGCGACTCCCGGGGCACAGTGCCCTTGAGGTAGTTCTGCATGTCCAGCGCGTTGACCGTGCGGGACGTGCCGTCCAGCCCCTCGACGGCCCGCAGCTCGCCCCGGTACCAGCGGCGGTTGCCGTTGGGCTCGCACGCCTGGAGCATGTCCTCGCGGTCGTCGTTGCGGTTCTGGGGGGAGATCACGACGGGGCCTTGCATCCCCGAGCGGATCGTCGTCCACGGCCCGCCGCAGCTGGGCGCGCTGTCGACCCGGAAGGTGTTGGCGCCCGTCTTGACCGCCCGCAGGGCCGAGAACGTGCCGTCGGCGGCGTTGGTGACCATCCGACCCCGTTCCTGGGTGACCAGCGTGTCCAGCCGGTCGAAGGCCCGCAGGATCACGGTGATGTCGGGGTTGCCGATGTCGCCGGCGGCGGTGTTGCTGTAGTAATGGCCCAGGATCTGCTGGTAGTTCCATCCGGAGTTGAGGGCGTAGCCGAGGGCGCCGTACTGCCCCATGCCTCGGCCGTGGCCGAACCCGTGGCCGACCAG
>DASUXN010000456.1:0-4524 GCA_036377875.1 Acidimicrobiales bacterium | reverse complement strand
CCAGCGCGACAAGCCGGGCGGGTTCACCGGCGACCCCGACGTGATGGACACGTGGGCCACCTCCTCACTGACCCCGCAGATCGCGGGGGCGTGGGAGGAGGCCGGTGTCGACCGGTGGGCCCGGGTCTTCCCCATGGACCTGCGGCCCCAGGCCCACGAGATCATCCGCACGTGGCTGTTCTCCACCATCGTCCGCTCCCACTACGAGCACGGGTCGCTGCCGTGGCGCAACGCCGCCATCTCGGGCTGGGTCCTCGACCCCGACCGCAAGAAGATGTCCAAGTCCAAGGGCAACGTCGTCACGCCCATGGGCCTGCTCGAGCAGCACGGGTCGGACGCGGTGCGGTACTGGGCGGCGTCGGGCCGCCCCGGCGTCGACACCGCCTTCGACGAGGGCCAGATGAAGGTCGGCCGCCGGCTGGCCATCAAGGTGCTCAACGCCTCGAAGTTCGTCCTGTCCTTTCCCGAGCCGGGAGCGGGCGCGTCTGCGATCGCGCCGCTCGACCGGGCCCTGCTGGCCCGGCTGGGGGCCCTGGTCTCGGAGGCCACCGTCGCCTACGAGGGCTACGACTACGCCCGGGCGCTGGAGCGCACCGAGGCCTTCTTCTGGTCGTTCTGCGACGACTACCTCGAGCTGGTCAAGGCCCGCGCCTACGGTTCCCAGGGCGACGCCGCCGCCGACTCGGCCCGGGTCACCCTGCGCACCGCCCTGGACGCGCTGTTGCGGCTGTTCGCGCCGATCCTCCCCTTCGTCACCGAGGAGGTGTGGTCGTGGTGGCAGGAGGGCTCGGTCCACCGCGCCGCGTGGCCTCGCGCCGACGAGGCCTGGGCGAGCGGCGACGAGCGGCTGCTCGACATCGCCTCGGCCGTCCTGTCCGAGATCCGCAAGGCCAAGACCGCGGCCAAGGCCTCCATGCGAGCCGACGTGGCCCGCACCGTGGTCCGAGACAGCCACGACCGGCTGCGGGCGTTGTCGCAGATCGAGTCCGACGTCCGCGAGGCGGGCCGGGTCGCCGAACTGATCCGCGAGGAGGCAGAAGGCTTCTCGGTCGAGGTCGAGCTCGCCTAGGACGCCCGAGGCCCGGACGCCTTCCGGATCGACCAGTATTGACGGCCGGTACACAGCCGCGGCGCTCTGGGGGACGCGCGGCGCGAGGAGGACGCATGGCTACGACATCCCCCATCCAGACCCGTGCCGCGGCCCGGGCCGTCGACCTGGTGAAGGTCTACGGCCAGAAGGCCGCCACCGTACGGGCCCTCGACGGGGTGACCGTCGAGTTCCCGGAGCGGAAGTTCAGCGCCATCATGGGGCCGTCGGGCTCGGGCAAGTCGACGCTCATGCACTGCATGGCCGGCCTCGACACCGTGACCAGCGGCAAGGTGTACATCGGCGAGACCGAGGTCACCGCCCTGAGCGACAAGGCCCTGACCTCCCTGCGGCGCGACCGGGTGGGGTTCATCTTCCAGTCCTACAACCTGGTCCCCACGCTGACGGCGGTGGAGAACATCACCCTGCCCCTCGACCTGGCGGGCCGGAAGCCCGACCAGGGCTGGGTCGACCAGGTGATCGACACCATGGGCCTGCGGCCCCGGCTGTCCCACCGGCCCTCCGAGCTGTCGGGCGGCCAGCAGCAGCGGGTGGCGGCGGCCCGGGCCCTCGCCTCCCGTCCCGAGATCGTCTTCGCCGACGAGCCCACCGGCAACCTCGACTCCAAGGCCAGCGCCGAGATCCTCGGCTTCCTGCGCCGGTCGGTCCAGGAGTTCGGCCAGACCATCGTCATGGTGACCCACGACCCGGTCGCCGCCGCTTACGCCGACTGGGTGGTGTTCCTGGGCGACGGGCGGATCGTGGACGACATGACCAACCCGACCGCCGAACGGGTGCTCGACCGCATGAAGTCGTTCGGGGACTGACGTGCTGCGCGCCACCCTCAAGGGGCTGCTGGCCCACAAGCTGCGCCTGGCCCTGACCGCCCTGTCGGTGGTGCTGGGCGTGGCCTTCGTGTCGGGCACGTTCGTGCTCACCGACACCATCAACCACACGTTCGACAACGTCTTCGCCGAGGTCACCGCGGGGGTGGACGTGAGCGTGCGGGCCAAATCGGGGTTCGGCGACGATGCCGGGCTCGAGGCTCAGCGCAACACCGTGCCCGCCGCCCTGGTCGAGACCGTCGCCCGTGTGCCCGGGGTGGCCGAGGTCGAGGGGAGCGTGGGCGGCTTCGCCCAGCCCATCGCCCCCGACGGAGATGCGGTCACCACCGGCGGCGCGCCCAACCTGGGCTTCAACTGGGGGCTGGTCGACGAGCTGAACCCCCTCCGAACCCGAACGGGCCGGCCTCCACAGGCCGCCGGCGAGGTCATGTTCGACGCCGTGACCGCCCGCGAGCACGACTTCGAGGTCGGCCGGCGGGTGCGGGTGCTGACCGCGACGGGCAGCCACGAGTTCACCCTGGTGGGCACGGCCGGGTTCGGCGAGGCCGACAACCTGGCCGGCGCCACCCTGGCCATCTTCGACACCCCGACCGCCCAGCAGCTGTTCGGCAAGGAGGGGGCGTTCGACACGGTGGACGTGGTGGCGGAGGAGGGTGTGAACGTTGCCGAGCTGCGCCAGCGGGTGTCCGCCGCCGTGCCTCCCGACATGGAGGTGCTGACCGGCACCGAGGTCGGCCAGGAGAGCGCCGACGCGGTCAAGACGGGCCTCGGCTTCTTCAGCACCGCCCTGCTCACCTTCGCCGGCATCTCGCTGTTCGTGGGCGCCTTCATCATCTTCAACACCTTCACGATCCTCGTGGCCCAACGCACCCGGGAGCTGGCCCTGCTGCGGGCGCTCGGTGCGAGCCGGCGCCAGGTGCTCACTTCGGTGATGCTGGAGTCGCTGGCCGTGGGGCTGGTGTCGTCGATTCTCGGCCTCGCCCTGGGAGTGCTGGTGGCGGTGGGTCTGCAGGAGCTGCTGAAGGGCTTCGGGATCGACCTGCCGTCGACCACGACCCAGTTCCTGCCCCGCACGGTGATCGCCTCGTTCGTGGTCGGCGTGGGCGTGACGCTGGTGGCTGCGGTCGGCCCCGCCCGCCGGGCCGGCAAGGTGGCTCCCATGGCCGCCCTGCGAGACGAGACCGCCACCCAGGCCCCCGAGTCCCTGCGCCGGCGCTCGATGGCCGGCTCGGTGGTCACCGGCCTCGGGGCGGCGGCCCTCTTCTTCGGCCTGTACGGCGGCATGGACAACGGCCTGCCCATGGTCGGCTTGGGCGCCGGCCTCACGTTTCTGGGCGTCGCCGTGCTGAGCCCGCTCGTCGCCCGCCCCCTGGCCGCCGCCATCGGCTCGCCCCTGCCCAAGGTGGCGGGGGTGTCGGGCCGCCTCGGGCGCCAGAACGCCATGCGCAATCCGCGCCGCACGGCGGCGACCGCCGCCGCCCTCATGGTCGGGCTGGGACTGGTTGGGTGCGTGAGCGTGCTGGCGGCGTCGATCACCGAATCGGCCACCGAGATCTTCGAACGCTCGTTGGCGGCCGACTACACGGTCAGCACCGAGCAGTTCATCCCCACCATCAGCCCCGACGTGGCCCAGCGGCTCGCTGAGCAGCCCGAGCTGGTGGCGGTCTCGGGCATCAAGAACGGTCCCTTCCGCATCGGCGACGACACGAAGTACATGACCGGGGCCGATCCGGCCACGGTGCGGGACGTGCTGAACCTCGACCTCCGATCGGGCGACTACTCGAGCCTGGCCCGGGGCGAGATGCTGGTCTCCGAGGACGCGGCCGAGGACGACGAGCTGTCGGTCGGCGACACACTGGGGGTGGCGTTCGCCCGCACCGGCGAGCGGGAGCTCCGCATCGGGGGGACGTTCGCCCGCAACGAGCTGCTCGGGTCCTACCTGATCTCCTCCGCCGTCTTCGAGGCGAACTACACCGAGCCGCTCGACTTCGTGGTCCTGGCCAAGGCGGCGCCGGGTGTGCCGCCGGCCGCCTCCCGGGCCGCGGTGGAGCGGGTGACCGAGGACTACCCCAACGTCACCGTGCGGGACCAGGCCGAGACCAAGCAGCAGCAGCGGGACCAGGTCAACCAGCTGGTGGGGCTCATCTCCGCCCTGCTCGGGCTGGCCCTGATCATCGCCTTCTTCGGGATCGTGAACACGCTGGCACTCTCCGTGTTCGAAAGGACCCGGGAGCTGGGCCTGCTGCGGGCCGTGGGCATGTCACGCCGCCAGGTGCGATCGATGGTGCGCGGCGAGTCGGTGATCACGTCCGTGCTCGGCGCGGTGCTGGGACTGGCCATCGGCGTGGTGTTCGGCTGGGCCCTGGTGAGTGCGTTGTCCGACGAGGGGATCAACGACCTGGTCATCCCCGCCGGCCAGCTCCTCACCTACGTGGTCGTGGCCGGACTGGCCGGCGTGCTGGCCGCCGTCGGTCCCGCCCGCCGCGCCGCCCGCCTCGACGTCCTCGCCGCCATCACCCACGAGTAGGCGGCTAGGAGCGCGCTGATTAAGCCTGGCTCGGGTGGCTGGGGGCGCATCGCTGCTCGCAAAGG
>DASUXN010000455.1:0-2799 GCA_036377875.1 Acidimicrobiales bacterium | reverse complement strand
GGTCCTCGGCCAGCGAGGCTCCACCGCCCGAGCCGAACAAGGCGTAGGACTCGCCGTGGTCGCAGGTGAAGGCGGTCATGTTCTCGATGACCCCGAGGACCTTCAGGTAGGACCGGCGGGCCATGTCGGCCACCCGCACGGCCACCTTCTGGGCGGCGACGGCGGGAGTGGTCACGATCAGCATCTGGGCCCGAGGCAGCAGGCGGGCGAGGGCCATCTGCACGTCGCCCGTCCCCGGCGGCATGTCGAGCAGGAGGTAGTCGAGCGGCCCCCACGCGACCTTCTGGAGGAACTCCTCCAGCGCCTTGGCCAGCATCAGTCCGCGCCACATGATGGCCATGTCCTCGTCGTCGACGAGCAGGCCCATGCTGACGACCTCGATCTTGCCGGCGCCGACCTTGACCTCGTAGGGACGGATCAGCCGCCGGTCGTCGTCCGCCCCCAACCGGCCCTTGACGCCGAGCATGCGGGGGACGCTGAAGCCCCAGATGTCGGCGTCGAGCACACCCACGGTGAAGCCACGGGCGGCCAGCGCCGAGGCCAGGTTGACGGTCACGCTCGACTTCCCCACCCCGCCCTTGCCGCTGGCGATGGCGAGGACGCGGGCGTTCAGCGGCACTTCTGGGCCCGGGGCGTTGTCGGCCGCCTTCTTGCGGGCCCGCTGCATGACGTCGCTGCGCTGGGCCTGCGTCATCTCGCCGAACTCGACCTTGACGTCGGTCACGCCCGGCACCGCCCGCAGCTTGGCCCGCACGTCGTCGCGGATCTGGGCCCTCAGGGGGCAGCCGGCGATGGTCAGCGCCACCTTGACCCGGACGAACCCGTCCTCGCCCACCTCGACCTCCTGCACCATGCCGAGGTCGACGATGTCGGAGCCCAGCTCGGGGTCGACGACGCCCCGCAGAGTGCCCAGAACGTCGGCTTCGGTGGGCGGAGGGGGCGCGGATGACGTCACGCGATGGATTTTACCGGTCGAGGCCGGTAATATGCCAGGTCGTGGTAGGTGACGAAGGGCTGGACCAGGGGTCGGAGGGCATTTCCGACGAAGTCGAGTTCGATCCCGGCACCACCCGGCTGGCCGTCCTGAAGGCGCTGGGCGACAACACCCGCTACGCCATCTACCTCGAGCTGGCCCGGTCGCAGTCGCCCCGGTCCACCGCCGACATCGCCGACACGCTCGGCCTCCACCCCAACACCGTCCGTCCCCATCTCGAGCGGATGCGGGAGGTCGGCCTGCTGGAGGTGGAGATCGACAACCGGGGCAGCGTCGGCCGGCCCCAGCACCGTTATCACCTCACCGCCGCCGCCCCGTCCCTCGGCCTCGAGCCGCCCGCCTTCCCGCTGCTCGCCCGCCTGCTGACCCGGGTGGCGGCTACGGCCGGCGTGGCTCCCGACGAGACCGCGGCAGCCGCCGCCGAACAGGGGCGGGCCATGGCCGCCGCCGGCCGCCCGCCCCGCCCGGGCTGCATCGAAGCCCTCAACGGCGCCCTGGCCGAGCTCGGCTTCGACCCGGCGATGGCCGACGACGGCGATCTGGTCACCATCGCCTTCACCCACTGCCCCTACCGCGAGCTGGCCGAGGCCCATCCCGAAATCGTCTGCAATCTGCACCGCGGCCTGATCCAGGGATTTGTGGAAGAGATCGGCGGCGCCAGCGTTGAACGATTCGGAACCCTTGCCGACCGCGACCCGTGCCAGGTTGAACTCTCGGTCCGGTAAACTGGATTCGATAAGACACCCGAGGAGGATGTCCCCATGAGTGTGAGCGAGCCCATCACCATCGGCCAGCAGCCGATCCTCAACCTGAGCGATGCCGCTGCCGTGAAGGTGCGCGACCTCATCAAGGCTGAGGGCAACGAGGAGCTGGCCCTGCGGGTCGCCGTCCGTCCAGGCGGTTGCTCCGGCTTCAGCTACGAGATGTTCTTCGACTCGGAGTTCGCCCCCGACGACACCCTCACCGAGGCCGGTGGGGTACGGGTGGTCGTCGACTCCGCCAGCGCCCCCTATCTCAAGGGTGCCTCCCTCGACTACAAGGACGGTCTCCAGGGCGCCGGGTTCGCCATCAACAACCCCAACGCCACCCGCACCTGCGGCTGCGGCTCGTCCTTCTCCTAAGTCTCGACCAGCTCTCGTGCTGACACCCCCGGGCCCCGTGCCCGGGGGTTTCGGCGTTCTCGGGCAGGATTGGCGGCCATGAGCACTCCCGTGGGCCCCTACACGCCGATCGTCCGCGCCGGCGACTGGCTGATCGTCTCCGGCCAGGTCGGCCTGGTCGACGGCAAGCTCGTGCACGGCGGTGTCGCCCGCGAGGCCCGACAGGCCCTCGCCAATCTGGCGGGACTGCTCGAAGGCCAGGGGGCGTCCATGGCCGACGTGGCCAAGACCACGATCTTCCTGCGCCACATCGACGACTACCGCATCGTCAACGAGGTCTACATCGAGGCCTTCGGCCAGCACCGGCCGGCCCGGGCCACGGTGGCGGTGGGGGGGCTGCCGCTGGGCGCCCTCGTGGAGATCGAGGCGTGGGCGTGGGTAGGACGTTCGGCATGACCCGCTCCTTCGCCGTGACGTGGGACTACCGCTGCCCCTTCGCCCGCAACTTCCACGAGCACGTGCTGGCCGGCCTGGCCGCCGGCGCCGACTGGGACGTGAGCTTCGTCCCCTTCTCGCTCGACCAGGTCCACGTGGAGGAGGGCGACCTCGACGCCTGGGACAACCCCAACGTGTGCCGCAGCCTCCTCGCGGGCCAGGTGGGGGTGGCCGTGCGCGACCACTGGCCCGAGCACTTCCTGGCCGCTC
>DASUXN010000454.1:0-3311 GCA_036377875.1 Acidimicrobiales bacterium | reverse complement strand
CAAGAGCGCTGGCCCGCCGCTCGAGGAGACGGGCGCCCTGGGAGGAGGCGATCTCCACCGACCGTCGCAGGCTTTCGGCGGCGTCGTCCGACCGGTCGGGGTGCAGGGCCAGCAGCACCTCGGCGCGCAGCCGGTGGAGGGCGGCGTGGAAGTAATGGTTGCCGTCGCCGGGCGTGGCGGCAACCAGGACCTCGTCGAGGCGGGCCAAGGCCTGGGCAGAGCGCCCGGCCACGTGATCGACCTCGGCCTCGAGAGCCACGAGAAGGGGCTGCCGCACCCGGCCTTCGCCGCCGAAGGGTCCCAGCCCGGCCGCGACCCGGGCTGCGCCGGCGTCGACTTCCCCGCCGCGGGCCAGGGCCCATCCGTCGAAGGCGTAGGCCATGCCCCGCAGCAACGGGAAACCGTGCGACTCCGCCTCCGCCGCAGCCAGGGCGGCGTGCTCCCGAGCGGCGTCCGGGTTTGCGCACAGAAAACCGAGCCACGCAGAGAACACGGCCGCGGTGGCGACGCTGAACGGATGGGCCAGCTCCTGGGCTAGCCGTCGGGCGTCGGCGGCGGCGAGCTCCGCCGCTCCGGCCTCGTCCTGCAGGGCCAGAACGAGGGCCTGGAAGCACCGGGCGTAGACGCGAGGATCGACCTGGAAGACGGTCGTGAGGGACGGATCGGCCAGTTCGTCGGCCAGCTTGATGGTCGCAACCAGGTGGTCCCTGGCCGCCTCGAGGTCACCATGGTGGAACGACGAGATTGCGGTGGCCAGTTGGCCGGCCATGGCCATCTCCGGGATCGCGCTGAGGTCGGCGGTGGCGACCATCTCGCCGGCCACGGCGCGGGCCGCCTCCAGCTCGCCCCGGACATAGGAGGAGTAGAAGAACCCCCACAGGGCGGTGATGGCGTCGCGGCTGCCCTCGAGCTGGCGGCAGAGCTGGGCGGCCCGGGCGAACGCGGCCTGAACCTCGGGCGCGGCCTGCCCGAGCGTGGCCGCCAGATGGGTGCCGAGCCGGGCCAACGCCTGCAGCTCGGCCGTGGCCCGCTCGGGCGGGGGGAGGGACTCGACGAGGTCGAGGGCGCGCCGCAGGTGGTCCTCGGCCTGCTCGTAAGCCAGTTGCTCAGTGGCCACGGCCGCCGCCGCCAGCGCGTAGTGGAAGGCCTTGTCGGCGGTGCCGGCCGGAGCGGCGTTCCAGAAGTGGTGCGCCAGTTGCAGCACGGAGTCGCGGTCGGTGCCTCCCAGCTGCTCCAGCGCCTCCCCGACCCTGGCGTGGAGGCGGGCCCGGCGGAGGCCGCTGATGCCGGCGTAGATCGTCTCCCGAATGAGGGCGTGGGAGAACCGGTAGCGCCCCACCACCTCAGGGATCTCCACGAGGATGCCCCGTGCCAGGGCCAGCTCGATGGCCGCCAGCGCGGCGTCCTCGTCGACGTCGACGGTTCGGTCGAGCAGGCGCTGGTCGAACTCGCGGCCGGCCACCGCGCCCGCCGTGAGCAGCGCCTTCGCGTCGGGCGTGAGTTGGCCGAACCGCTGGGAAATGACGTCGCGCACACCCATGGGCACGGGCGACCGGAGGGCGGCCTCGGGGTCGTCGGGCAGAGGACCGTCGGCGGTGAGGAGGCGCAGCAGCTCGGTCATGAAGAACGGATTGCCGTCGCTGCGGGTGTGAATCGCCCGCACGAGCGCCGCGCTCGGCTCGGCGCCGACAGCCTCGGCGATCAGCGTCCCCGCCTCGTCCTCGCTCATGCCCCCGAGGTGGAGTCGCTCGACCGAGGCCTGGCGGACAAGGGTGGCGACGGTCTGCGCCCACGGGTGGTCGTCGCCCGCCACCTCCACGTCCCGATAGGTGCAGACCAGCAGCACGGGGGCCCCGCCCAGCTGCGCTCCGAGGGCGGTAAGCAGCTCGAGAGACGGCTGGTCCGCCCAGTGGAGATCGTCGAGGACGATGGCCAGCGGCCGCGTCGCCGACGCTCGCAGCACGTAGGCGGCGAGGTCGTGGCACAGGCGGAAGCGAGCGTGGGCGGGGTCACCGGGGAGCTGGCTTCCCGTCGACGCCAGTTGCGAGCCGTCCAGTTCGGGTACGACCTGCGCCAGCGCCGCCGCCTCCGCGCCGGGCGCCGCCTCGGCTCCCGCTTCCGCGGCCACCTGGCGCAGCACCTGGGTCCATGGCCAGAACGGCGGCGCACTCTCGCCCGGGTGGCACCGGCCCCAACACACGGCCGCGCCGGCGTGGCGGGCGTCGTCGCTCAACGCCTCCACCAGGCGGGTCTTGCCCACCCCCGGTTCCCCCGCCACCAGTACGAGCCGTCCGTGGCCGGCGCGCGCCCGGTCGAGGGCAGCCTGCAGGCGGCGCCGCTCGGGCGCTCGTCCCACCAGCTTGGATCCGGAATCCTCGTTCACGGGTTCGATGCGAGCCGCCAGGCCCGGCTCCTGTGTCTCCTCGGGCGGGCGCCAGTCGAGCGACTCGGCCTGGGCCAGGACATCGGCCTCGAGGCGCTGGAGGGCGGGGCTGGGGTCGATGCCCAGCTCCTCGCCCAGGTGTCGGCGCGCTTGCTGGAAGGCTCGCAGCGCGTCGGCCTGGCGACCGGACCGGTAGTACCCGATCATCAGCAGCGCCCACAGTCGCTCCCGCAGCGGGTGCTGGCCGAGGAGCTGCTCGATGTCGGCCACCGCAGCCGCGTGGCGGCCGAGGGCGAGGTCGGCCTGGAGCCGGTCTTCCAGACCGGCGGTGTGGAGCTCCTCCAGCCGGTTGGCCTCGGAGCGGGCGAAGTCCTCGGCCGCGAACTCCGCCAGGGCCGGGCCCCGCCACATGGCGAGAGCGTCGTCGAGGGCTCTGCGGGCGGCCGAGGGCCGGCCCTCGCTCAGGTGGCGCTGCCCGACGGCGAGCAGCGCCTCGAAGCGGGCCGCGTCGAGGTCGTCCTCGGGGACGACGAGCACATAGCCCGGCGGCCGGGTGACGAGGACTTGGGCATCCGCTCGGGCGGCGCGGTCGGGTTCGAGGACCTTACGCAGGTTGGAGACCAGGACCTGGAGGCCGGCCGCCGCCCGCCCGGGGGCCCGTTCGCCCCACAGGATGTCGATCAGCCGGTCGGCCGACACCACCCGGTTGGCCCCGATGGCCAGTGCCGCCACCAGGGTGCGCTGGCGCGGTCCGCCGAGGTCGACAAGGCGGTCGCCGTCAACAACCTCCAAGGGCCCGAGGATCTTGACCTCCATCCCCGCCTCCCGCCAGTCAGGAGTCCGCGATGGCGGGGAGGACGTCGAGCGCCCGCTGACGCAACCAGTGGTCGGCGAGGACGAGGCAGGCCATGGCCTCGACGATGGGAAC
>DASUXN010000453.1:0-2090 GCA_036377875.1 Acidimicrobiales bacterium | reverse complement strand
TCGGCTCCTGTCGCTGACCGCGGTCTCCACGCCCCATCCCCTCGCGGTGGTGAAGGCCATGGATTCGCCGACCGGCGATCAGGCCAAGCGCTCGGCTTACGTGAACCTGTTCCGCCTGCCCAAGGTCCCCGAGGTCCTGCTCCTCGCCGGCGAGGGGGCGGGCCTGCGGAAGCTCTTCTGGAACAGCGGGTTCGTCGACCGGGAGGCGGTCGAGGAGTACGTGCGCGTGCTGGACGGGCACGACGCCATCAGCGCCGCCCTCAACTGGTACCGCGCCCTCGACTTCGGCGCGCTGGCCGGTATCGGGCCGGTGGACGTGCCCACCCTGTTCGTCTGGAGCACCGACGACCCTGCCCTCGGGCCGGAGGCGGCGGAGGCGACGGCTGCCTACGTGCGCGGTCCCTACCGGTTCGTCGCCCTGGCCGGCGTGGGTCACTGGGTCCCCGAGGACGCCGCCGACGACCTGAACGTCGAGCTGCTGGCCCACCTGGGCAGCTGTTAGCCCGTCTTCGTCCGGATGCGGTAATGCAGGCGCAGGAACGGGAATCCGAAGACCCAGAAGGCGTGAACGGCCCGCAGGTCGCCTTCCTCGACGTAGACGTCCAGCTCCTCGGCGAAGCCCTTGACCGCGAGGGTGGTGAGATCCCGCGACTCGGCGTCGATGTAGGTCAGATAGTGGCCGGGGTGGTCGAGGTCGCTGCGGCTTGAGAGCGTCAGCCCGCCGCCGTCCCGGGCACGTGGCACGAGCGTGGCCGTGAAGCTGCCGTTGGGTACGGGGAAGCCGACGCTTACGTATCCGCGGTCCTGGTGGCGGTAGGTCGTGTAGACCCCGACGTAGATGGGGTCGTCCGTGTCGGCGTAGGAACGGATCCAGCCCCGCACGTCGGGGACGTCGTCGTCGTCGACGTCGATCGTGTCGATGCGGCTCCGCACGCCCCGTAGGGCCTCACGCTGGTTCATAGGGACGTTGGCCTGGCCGAGCGGCCTGGCCACGACCGTGCGGTAGAGGAGGTATCCCGGGCGGACCCACGGCCGCCACTCCGGGACGATGTCCAGGGTGAACCGGGTGGTGTGCTCGTAGAACTCCCGCACGAGCGGGTGGACGGCGAACGGGTCGAACTCCGGCCCCACCAGTTCGTCGAGTGACGAGATGATCCCCACGTCGTTTACGTCCCGGCGGTAAGCGCCGCCCAGCACCTCGGCCAGGGCCCGCACGTAGTCGGTGCCCACGTAGCGGGTGCGGGACTCGAGGGGGACGACGAAGGGCAGGTCGGCGGCCGGCACGCGCTCGGCGAGGAGGGCGACTTGGGTGTCACGGAAGACGGCCGCCGACACGACGCGGTAGGCCAGGACCGTGCTCGCGGCCACGATCGACCCCGGCACCTCTCGGTCCACGGCTCCCAGGGCCCTTCCCATGGCGGCGCCGAAGACGGGCCCGAGGAGCACCTTCTGAGGCCGGACGCCGGCGAGTCCGGCAACCGCGCCCGTAGCCGCGCCGATGGCCACTGGTGCCGCCCCCGTGACGCGTGAACCCAACCACCCCAGCGGCGCCGCCATCGCCGCGCTGGTGAGGATCCGGTGCCAGAGGGCCGGGATCTCGTTCGGCTTCTGGCGGTGGCGGGCCTCCACCTCGGAGGTGAGAAGGAGGGCGGCGCCGGCTGCCGCACCGGCGAGCCGGCTGCGGGCCGGTCGGTGGGCGCTGAGGCTGAGGCCGGCGAGGGCGCCGACCCCCGCCGCGAACGCCCGCCCGCTCGACTCAGGGGTCATCCGGACGGCCACCGTACCGGGCCGAGGCACGCCCGCGTAGCGTCCTCGGACGTGAGCGAGCCCCGCGCCGAGCGCCCCTACATGCCCGACTACGGAGTGGATACGCCCGAGTGGAGGCCGCTGCCGTGGTCGTGGGCGGCGGAGCGGCTGGTGGCGGCCCGCAACATCTGGGTGGTGACCGCCTCCGCCGAAGGCCGACCCCACGCCCTCCCCGTCTGGGGCGTGTGGGACGAGGGCGACCACCGGTTCGGGTTCTCATGCGGGCCGCGGTCGCGCAAGGCCCGCAACCTGGCCGCCAACCCGCAGGCGGCGATTCTGACGGA
>DASUXN010000452.1:0-3564 GCA_036377875.1 Acidimicrobiales bacterium | reverse complement strand
AACCGCTTCCCGTCGCTGGTCGCCCACCCCCCCGAGCCGGACGTGGCCACGTCGGACCTGTACACGGTGGCGCCGTCCGTCGGTGCCTGCGAGGTCGTGGTCTACTCGGACGACCACCGCCTGGAGATGGCGGAGATGGAGGTCGGCAAGATCTCCCGCATCATCGGCGTCTGGGCCGACCGGTATGCGGCGCTGGGCGCCAGGGAAGAGATCGCCTACGTGCTCATCTTCGAGAACCGCGGCGAGGCCATCGGCGTGACCCTCAACCATCCCCACGGCCAGATCTACGCCTACCCCGACGTGCCGCCTCGCCCCGCGCTCGAACTCGCCACCGCGGCCGCCCACTTCGACGCCCACGGCACGTGCGTGTTCTGCGACGTGGTGGCCCGGGAACGGGCCGACGCCGTGCGTCTGGTGGCCGAGAACCGCAGCTTCCTGGCCTTCGTGCCCTTCGCCGCCCGCTGGCCCTACGAGGTGCAGGTCATCTCCCACCGCCACGCCGCCAGCCTTCTCGACCTGACCGACCCCGAGCGGCTGGAACTGGCCGCGCTGCTGCGGGAGGTGCTGGGCGCCTACGACGGGCTGTTCGGCTTCCGCCTGCCGTACGTGATGGCCATGCACCAGGCCCCCACCGACGACGGCCACTGGCAGTCGGTCAGCCACCTGCACCTCGAGTTCATGCCCCCCCACCGCACCGCCGGCAAGCTGAAGTACCTGGCCGGGTCGGAGATCGGTGGCGGGGCGTTCATCAGCGACGTCCGGCCGGAAGCGGCCTCCGCCCAACTGCGGCAGGCCGCTCCCCGGCTCTACCCAGGAGGCTCCACCCCTTGACCAGTCACACCACCGCAACGCAGCTCCCCACCGCCCCGCTCGGCCGGACCGGGATGGAGATCACCCGGGTAGGGCTCGGAGCCTGGGCCATCGGCGGAAACGGCTGGCAGGGCGGCTGGGGGGCCCAGGACGACGGAGAGTCGGTGGCCACCATCCTCCGAGCGGTCGAGTGGGGGATCAACTGGATCGACACCGCCGCTGCCTACGGGCTGGGCCACGCCGAGGAGGTGGTCGGCAAGGCCCTGGGCCAGCTGCCCGACAACGAGCGGCCGCTGGTGTTCACCAAATGCGGCCTGGTGTGGGAGCCGGGCGGTACGACCGTGCGGAACGTCCTGGCGCCTGCGTCGATCCGCCAGGAGTGCGAGGACTCGCTCCGCCGGCTGGGCGTCGACCGCATCGACCTGTACCAGTTCCACTGGCCCACTCACGACGGCACGCCCGTCGAGGACTCCTGGGCCACGATGGCGGCGCTGGTGGAGGAGGGAAAGGTGGCGGCCATCGGCGTCAGCAACTTCGACGTCGACCTGCTGGAGCGGTGCCAGGCCGTGCGCCCGGTCGACACGTTGCAGCCTGAGCTGAACCTGGTGGCCCGGGATACCGCCGGCACGGTGATCCCGTGGGCGGCCGAGCACGGGCTGGGCACGATCGTCTACAGCCCCATGCGCTCGGGCCTGCTGACCGGGGCCTTCACTTCCGAGCGGGCCGCCAACCTGCCCGAGGACGACTGGCGGCGGGACCATGACGACTTCCGTCAGCCGGGCCTGTCCCGCAACCTGGCCCTTGTGGCCAGGCTGGAGGGGATCGCCGCCTATGCCGGCTGCTCGCTGGCGGAGCTGGTCGTGGCCTGGGCGCTGGCCTGCCCGGGCGTGACCGGCGCCATCGTGGGCGCCCGTCGTCCCGACCAGATCGAGGGCTGGATCGGGGCCGCCCAGGTGGCCATCGAGCCGACCCTGCTCGACGCCATCGCCGTGGCCGTGGAGGAGACGGGCGCGGGGTCGGGGCCGTCCCGCCCGTAGCTCCTAGTACGACTGGAGGACGGCGTCGTCGCGGAAGTCGGCGAACAGCGATGAGGCGCCGCCTCCGACGAAGACGACCGACTGGTTGGCGGCCGAGCCGATGCTGCCGGGAACGGTGACGCTCCGCACGTTGGCAGGGTCGATGGACAGGGCGAGGCGGCCGAGGCGGTAGAGGTCGGCGTAGCTCGCGCCGTCGAGGGTGCAGTGGCGCAGGAGGGTCGCCAGCCAGTGGATGGTCTTGGCCACCGTGTGCTCCTCGCCTCGCAACTTCGCCAGGGCGGCGAGGATGAGTCGGGCCTGGTTCTCGCTGCGGGTGAAGTCGCCCCCCGGGACGGTGCGGTTGCGGGCCATGGCCAGCGCCGCACCCCCGTCCATGTGGGTGACGCCAGGGCTGAAGAACGCCCCCGAGTTGCGGTCGGCCATGGCGAAGGGGACGTTCACGTCCATTCCGCCCATCTCGTCGACCATGGCCTGGAAGCCGTCGAAGCCGGTGGTGATGACGTAGGGGATGTTCACGCCTACCAGCTCGGAGATGGTGCGGGCCTGGAGGGCGGGCCCGCCGTAGAGGAGGCCCACGTTGATCTTGTCGGTGCCGCGTCCGGGGATGGGGACCCACAGGTCGCGCGGGAAGTTGAGGATGGTGGCCTGGCCGGTGCCCGGGTTCACTCCCACCAGGTGGAGGGCGTCGCCCCGGAAGGTGCGGTCGCCCGGCCGGGCGTCGTTGCCGACGAGCAGGACGAAGACGACGTCTCCGGGAAGGTCGGTGAACTGCGCCTCGTCGACCCTGGTGACCTCGAAGGCGGGTTCCCCCACGTCGAAGCCGACACCGCCCCGCACCGAGGAGGCGCCCAGTCCTGTGATCAGCAGGATCGGGATCAGAAAGCCGGTGAGGATCGCCATGCCGCGATGCTTCACGGACTGCTTGTCGTCGTGGTCGTGGTGATCACGCCGTCGGGACCGCTGCGCGTGACGCTCACGTCGTAGCTCCCGACCTTCCAGGCGTCGCCGTCGCGGGCGAGGTGGAGCTCACCGGTGCGTTCGACGACGAGGCCGCCGGTGCTCACCAGGCCCCTCACCAGCACGTGGATCTGGGCCGCCACCACGGCGACGCCCTGGGGCCCCACCAGCGCCGTGAGCTGGGCCGACGCGTCGCCGACCTCCAAACGGGCCACCTTGGGCAGACCCTCGTCGACCAGCGCCACCCGATCGGGGCCGGCGGCCCGGTCGAGGGCGGGGCCGGAGAACACCCCGCCGAGGTCTCCCACCGTCTCCGCCTCCCGCAGAGGGGTGAGCATGGCGTCGTTCAGGTAGCGGTCGAGGAGAGCCTGGATGCCGTTGCGGACGTCCTCGGGAATCTCCGCCGCCACGCGAACGGCCTGGATGTCGGGCTCACCGAGCGAGAAGCGGGCCGGCTCGGGCGGGGCGGGCACCGTGGCGGCGACGGGTTCGACGATGGCCGGGGCGGGGACGGTGGTCGTTTCCAGGAACGGGAAGGCGCCCGCCTCGCCGTCGGAGGACGAGCAGGCGGGGAGGAGAGCGACGGCAGCTGCAAGCCCCAGCAACCAGGCGGCGCGGCGCATCGGCGGCAGTCCAGCAGCCGGTTCCCCCGGTTGTAAAGGACCGGTTACTCGATCCCGTGCTCCAGGGCGTAGCGGATGAGCTCCTGCTTGCGGTTGAGGTGGAGCTTCCCGAGGATGTTGCGGACGTGGTTCTCCAC
>DASUXN010000451.1:0-2076 GCA_036377875.1 Acidimicrobiales bacterium | reverse complement strand
CTGCGACCCCCTCATCGGCGAGCACGATTGGTCCTCGTTCTGCCGCCGCCCGCCGGACGACCCCGCCATGGGGGCGCCCTCCCTGATCCGGGTGGTGCGGGAGGCGGGCTGGATGGACCTGGGCGACGGGCGCCTCCGCTTCGAGGTGGAGGCGTCGGCGTTCTGCCACCAGATGGTTCGTTCCCTGGTCGGCACGTTGGTGGCGGTGGGCCGGGGCCGGCTCAAGGCCGGCGACGTGGCCGCCATCCTGCGGGCCAAGGATCGCAGGGGGGCGGCCGAGCCGGCCCCGCCCCACGGCCTGTGCCTCTGGGAGGTCACCTACCCCGAGTAAATAGGGCTCAACTGACGCTCCCGTGGGTCGCTGAGCCGTCCATCCGCGCACGCACGCCTTGTCGTTCCTACGTTTCCGGCTGTTCGACGGCTGGATTCGCGGGAGGAGCAAGGCGTGCGCGTCAAGACGGTACTCAGGTCGGTGCTGGGGCTGTGCCGAGAGGTGGTCATCCGCGGCTTCGAGCTGGAGCAGGCCGACGGCGGTGGACGGCCCCGGCTGGTGGTCTCGGTCCGGGTGAAGATGGGGCGCCGAGGCCGGTGCGGACGATGCTCGACGCCGTCTCCGTGGTTCGACAGAGGCGACGGCGAGCGCTCATGGCGCCACGTCGATGTCGGCTACGCCCTATGCGAGCTGGTGGCCGACGCTCCTCGGGTGAGCTGCCCCAACCACGGCCCGACGGTGGCGGAGGTGCCCTGGGCCCGCCACGACTCGGCGTTCTCCAGGGCACTGGAGGACCTGGTGGTGTGGGAGGCGGTGGTGGCCAACAAGGCCGCCGCCGCCCTGCGCTACTCGTTGTCGTGGCGGGCGGTGAACAACGCCTGCGTCCGCGTCGCCACCGAGGCGCTGGGGCGCACCGACCTGCTCGAGGGCTTGCTCGCCATCGCCATCGACGAGGTCAAGTACAAGAAGGGCCAGCGCTACTTGACCGTGGTCTGCGACCACCTCAGCGGCAAGGTGGTGTGGGCGGCCAAGGGCCGCTCCAAGGACACCGTCGCCGCCTTCTTCGCCGCCTTGGGCGACGAACGGGCTGCTCGGCTGGCCTTCGTCACCTGCGACGGGGCCGAGTGGATCCACTCGGTGGTCACCGACAAGGCGCCGGCGGCCACGGTGTGCCTCGACACCTTTCACGTCATCGGCTGGGCCACCGACGCCCTCGACCAGGTGCGCCGGAGCGAGTGGAACACCCTGCGCCGCTCGGGGGCCGCCGGTGGAGCCAAGGCGCTCAAGGGCCTGCGCTGGGTACTGCTGCGCAACTGGGAGAACCTCTCGGCCAAGCAGAAGTCGGTGATCCGCACCCTCGGGCTGGCCAACCGGCGCATGTTCCGGGCCTGGCAGCTCAAGGAGGAACTGCGGGACATCTTCGCCATGCCGCTGATTGCCGCCCGCACGGCCCTCGACGCCTGGCTCTCCTACGCCTCGCGCTCTCGCCTGGTGCCGTTCGTGAGGCTGGCCCGCACCATCCGCAGGTTCCGTGCGTCCATCGAAGCGACCATCGAGTGGCGCATCACCAACGGCATCGCCGAGTCCAACAACGCCGCCATCGGACGACTGCGCACCAACGCCCGAGGCTTCCACGACGCCGACGCCTTCATCACCATGATCATGCTGGACCGCGCCGGCCTCGCTCCATGCCTGCCCTGGCGGGAGGCGTGATGACCCACGGCAGCGTCAGTTGTCCCAGATAGTGCTCGTCAACTCGAACAACCCGTACCTGTCGCCGCCCGACACTGGGGAGCGCATGGCCGAACGAGCCGTCCGCTCTGCCCTTCCCTTCGTGTACCTCAAGGATCACGACGGCAGTCTGGCCAGAGCATGCGGTGCGATCTGTACCCCCCATGCATTCGTCTTCGATGCAGACCGTCGTCTGCGATACCAGGGGAGGATCGACGACTCCCGTACGGGACAGAGCGTCACCACCCACGACCTGAGCGACGCCATCGCCGATGTGCTCGACCGACGACCCGTCCGCGTCGCGCAGACGGAACCGTTCGGGTGCGCCATCGTGTGGTGAGCACGGTGACGAC
>DASUXN010000450.1:0-3427 GCA_036377875.1 Acidimicrobiales bacterium | reverse complement strand
AGGGGCCGGGCTGGGCGCACCTCCAGGCGGGGCTCGGTCGCGGCCAGGTCGAGGATCTTCACCGCCGACGGCAGGTAGAAGCTGTTGCGGCGGGCGTCGCCCAGATTCTTGAACAGCATCACCACGCCGGCCAGCAGGCCGATGGTGGCGGTGACGGCGGCGGTGAACGTGCCCACGTCGGTGCGGCCGTCGATGGCGGCGCTCAGCATGGCGAGAAAGGCGAACGACAGGGCGGCCAGGGCGACCAGCTGGAGCCCGAGCAGGACGAGCATCATGCGGCGGCGGCTGGCCCACAGGTCCCGCACGCTGGCCAGCCAGTGCGAGCGCTGGCGGTCGGTGGCCCACCGGCCCAGCCCGAACACCCGCAGCTCCTTGCCGGGGTCCCGCAGGACGGCCAGGTCGCGGTAGTAGTCGGCCCGGCGGGCGTCGGTCGATCCCCGCCAACGGGCCAGTCCCACCACCGCCTGGAACCGCCACGTGGCGATGGCGACGGGCAGGCAGGCCACGATCACCACCGCCGGCACCCACGCCGCGAACGTGGCCGCCACCGTCGCCATGGCCGCCACTTGAGCGACCTGCTGGAAGACCTGGACCACCGACTGGAGCGTGTGGACGGGCCCGAAGCCGATCCAGTGCGACACGAGGAGCTGGTCCCGGAACGACGGGTCCTCGAACCACGCCAACCCGGGCAGGGCGATGGTGGCGGCCATCAGCCGCCGGGCCAGGTAGGCCTCGAAGCGGCGCTGGAGCCCGAACAGCACGGCCTGCTGGAGCGGCCCGAGCACCTGGGTGGCGAGCACCGCGCCGGCGATCAGCAGCAGAGCCGTCCGCACCTCCTGGCCGGCGGGCGAGGACGCCCCCGCCTCGATCGCTTCGGGCAGCACCCGCAGGAAGCGGCCCGTCTGGGCGACGACCAGAGCCGGCGCCGCCCCTTGGGCGACGGTCAGGGCCAGCAGGGAGAAGGCGAGGAGCGGCGACGACTTCCACGTCAGCCCCAGCCCCCGGATGTTGGCCTTCAGCTCGTCCCTGCCGCTGGCGGATGCGTCGGGCCGCTCCGTCCCCGAATGCGCGCCTGCCACCAGGCGAACGTACCGGCTGCCGCATGACAAAGACGTGCCGGGTGATCGACGACCGGCGGGGGTGAGTCGGTATACTGGCCCAGCTCGACCGTTCGAAAGAGGTGCTGGCTGTGCGTGGGCGGGGAGCCCACGCATTTTTGTTTCGCTGAGAGGAGGCCCGTGCGCAGCGACGACGTCAGCGAGCGGGTGCGCGTTCTCTTGGCGCCCTCGCTCGACGAAGCAGGCTATGAGCTGTACGACCTGGAGCAGGCGGGGAACGTCCTGCGAGTGACGATCGACCGCGCCGGCGGGGTCGACCTCGACGCCATCAGCGAGGCCACCAAGCGCATCTCCGCCGTGCTCGACGAGCACGACGACCTGCTTCCCGATCGCTACCTCCTCGAGGTGTCGAGTCCCGGGATCGAGCGCGCCCTCCGCCGTCCCGAGCACTTCCAGCGGTCGCTGGGCGCGGCCGTCACCATAAAGACCCGACCCGGAACCGAGGGCGAACGGCGGGTCGAAGGCGTCCTCGAGTTCGCCGACGACGGTGGCGTCGTCGTGGCCGGCCGGTCGATCCCCTACGCCGACATCGAACGGGCTCGCACCCGCTTCGTCTGGCCCGAGCCCACCCCGAAGCCCACATCCAAGGGCCAACCACGGAGAAAGGCGGCGGCACGATGAGCACCAACTTCGAGCTCATGGAAGCCCTCCAGGTCATCGAGCGCGAGAAGGGGATCTCGGTCGATACGCTGCTCGAGGCCCTGGCCAACGCCCTCGTCTCGGCCTACAAGCGGATGCCCACCGCAGCCGAAGAGGCCTTTGTCACCATCGACCCCGACACCGGGGAGATGCATGTCTACGCCCAGGACCTGGACGAGGACGGCAACGTCACCCGGGAGTGGGAGGACACGCCGAACGACTTCGGCCGCATCGCCGCCCAGACGGCCAAGCAGGTGATCCTCCAGCGCATCCGCGAGGCGGAGCGGGAGATGAAGTACGAGGAGTACGCCGGCCGCGAGGGCGACATCGTCACCGGCATCATCCAGCAGGGCGACAGCCGCTACACCCTCCTCGACCTGGGCAAGGTGGAGGCCCTGCTGCCCCAGGCCGAGCAGGTGCCCTACGAGCGCTACGACCCCGGCACCCGGCTCAAGGCGTACATCGTCGAGGTACGGAAGACGTCGAAGGGCCCCCAGATCGTGGTGTCCCGTACCCATCCGGGGCTGATCAAGCGCCTGTTCGAGCTGGAGGTGCCCGAGATCGCCGACGGCGTGGTCGAGCTCAAGGCCGTCGCCCGCGAGCCCGGGCACCGCACGAAGATCGCCGTCTGGTCCAACGACCCCAACGTCGACCCGGTCGGGGCGTGCGTGGGAGCGCGGGGCGCCCGTGTGCGCATGGTGATGAACGAGGTCCGCGGCGAGAAGGTCGACATCGTCCCCTTCTCGGAAGACCCGCCCGAGTTCGTCATGAAGGCCCTTTCCCCGGCCCGGGTCAAGGAGGTCCGCATCGACGAGGGCACCGGCGCGGCCGAGGTCATCGTCCCCGACTACCAGCTGTCGCTGGCCATCGGGAAGGAGGGCCAGAACGCCCGCCTGGCCGCCCGCCTCACCGGTTGGCGCGTCGACATCAAGAGCGAGACGCAGCTGGCCGAGGAAGAGGCGTCCTACGCCGAGCAGGACTGGGCCGAGGGCGAATGGGTCACCAACGACACCGGCGAGATGGTCTGGAAGCCGGCCGACGGTTCCGAGACGGTGACCGCCGACCAGTGGTCGTCGGGCGAGGAGCCGCCGCCGGCGGCGGTGGGCGGGGAGGCCCCGAAGGCGGCCGAGGCGCCTCCGAAGCCCGAGCCCGAGCCCGCCGCCACCACCAGCGAGTCCGAGGGCACCGCATAACCAGCCCGCTCCGCACCTGCATCGGGTGCCGGCGGGTGGCCACGCCGGACGAGCTGGTTCGGGTCGTGCGCACGGCCGAAGGCGGGCTCGAGGCGGGACGGGATCTGCCCGGTCGCGGCGCGTGGTTGTGCCGCCATTCCCCCTCGTGCGTGGAAGCGGCGGGCCGGAGAAAGGCCTTCTCACGGGCGTTGCGAGGCGAGGTGGCGGCCGCCGAGGTCGCCTCCCTGCAATCGAGGCTGGCAGATCGTGCGAGGATGGAGGGGTTCCCGTCGTCCGGGCCACCGGCCGGCTGACGGGAGACGCCGCTCCGACGTAAGGGTCGGGAGGCGCGTTCAGTACCGGAAACAGGAGGAATCACCTAAGCGTTGGCCGCCAGAATTCGGCTGTACGAGCTGGCACGTGAGCTCGGGCTCTCCAACAAGGAGACGCTCGACCTGTGTGTCGCGCTCGGCATCGGCGTGAAGAGCCACTCGTCGA
>DASUXN010000449.1:0-2097 GCA_036377875.1 Acidimicrobiales bacterium | reverse complement strand
ATCCCGGCTGTCCCCGCCGCTCGGGATCGCCCAGATGTGCCGGTCAGTGGCAGTTAGGAATGCGACGGTGGTTGAAACGCAGCCTGCTGACGACCGACCGACTCGGGCATCTACCTCGTCCCGGACGCCGCACGAGTCGGTCGCGGCCCGATCGGCGGCCGAGGGTGCGGCGCTCGTCGCTCACGAAGCGGTGCCGGCGGGCAGGATCCATTCCGTCGGTTGGCCGGTGATCTCGGTGATGAGGTCGAAGTCGTGGTCGTAGTGGAGCACGACGAGCCCAGCGGCCTCGGCGGCTGCGGCGACCAACAGGTCGGCGATCTTCACTTCCCGCTGCTGGCTCCGTTCGGCGAGCGCATCCTGAACGGTGACGGCACGGTCCAGGGTCTGCTGAGTCATCTCGACGAAAGGCCAGGCCGAGCGCTCCTCCCGCATTGCCCGATGTAACCCTGGGCTCGTAGAGGAGAAGCCAGCCTCGAGATCTGTCGGGGTGCAACGGGCCACCAGTCCGCTCTCGAGCAACGGCACGAGCCGGTCGGCGACCAAGGACTGGCCCAGGCGGGCCAACGCCGAGGTGTCGCCGAGGTAGAAGGGCCTCAGCCCCACGCGTCGCGCCGGGCGGCGGGGTGGGCCAGCGCCTCGGGCTCGACGCCGCGCTCGGCCAGCAATGCTCGCCGGCGCTGCGCTAGGGCGAGAACCTCGTTGAAGGCTTCGTCGACCGTTGCCTTCAACGTCCGCGTCCCGAGGAGCGAGCGCACCGCCTCCAACTTGTCGTCATCGACTTCGATCAGCCTCTTCGTCACCCAGTGAGGATATCTCAGGGACGTCCAATGGATAGCCTTCGACCGCGTTCCTCGACCGACCCTCGTGCCGCCGGCTGACCAGACCGGCCAGGCCCATCCGCGCATACAACAATGGCGACCGTGTCGCATCGTCGATCCCTGGTCGTGCTGGCTGCGGGCGTGGGCTCGCGGTTCGGTGGCATGAAGCAGCTGGCCCAGGTGGGGCCGGGCGGGCGGGCGTTGATGGACTATGCCGTCTACGACGCGCTGCGGTCCGGGTTCGGGCGGGTGGTGTTCGTGGTGTCGGAGCGGACTCGCGCCGCAGTCGAAGACCATGCCCGTGCGGGGTGCGGGCGACGAGCCGAGGTGACCTTTGCCCTCCAGTCGCACGGCGAGCGGGACAAGCCGTGGGGCACGGGGCACGCCGTGCTAAGCGCCCGCCCGTTCGTCGACGGCGACTTCGCCGTAGTCAACGCCGACGACTATTACGGCCGGCGCTCCTTCGGGCTGCTGGGTGAGGAGCTGGCCGTTGCCGGCGACGACCACCTTCTCGTCGGCTACACGCTCAGGGAGACGCTGTCGGCCCACGGCGGGGTGTCCCGCGGCCTGTGCCTCCTCGACGGGGACCGGCTGAAGGCGGTGGTGGAGCTCCACCAGGTCCGCCACGTCGACGGCGGGTTCACCAGCCGCGAGCCCGAGTGGCGGCACCTGAGCGGCGACGAGATCGTGTCGACCAACCTCTGGGGATTCCGGGAGCCGTTCTTCGACGTGCTGGAGGAGGAGTTCGACGCCTTCCTCGACGAGCGGGGCGCGGACCACGACGCCGAGTTCTACATCGGCACGGCGGTGAACGCCCTGATCGAGGGGGGCAAGGCGGCGGTGAAGGTGGTGCGCACGCCCGACCGATTCTTCGGCATGACGTTCCCCGAGGACCGCCCGGCGGTGGAACGGCAGCTGGCCGAACGGGTGGCGGGCGGCGAGTACCCGGCCGACCTCTGGGACTAGGGGCGGGCGGCACAGGCCGGGTCGATCGCTACCGTGGTCGGCGGTGGAGGTGTCGACGCTCGGCAAGGTGCTGATCGGCGTGGGCCTGGTGGTCGTCGCCCTCGGGGCGGCGCTGCTCGTCGGCGGGCGCCTGGGTTTGGGCCCGCTGCCGGGCGACTTCCTGTTCAACCGGCGCTAGCCGCAGCCAGCCCACCGCCGCCCCCCCGCCCCTACACCCTTACCAATGCCCGCAGCATGGGCTCCAACTTGGCCTGGGTCTCGGTCCATTCCTGCTCGGGGTCGGAGCCGGCCACGATGCCGGCTCCCGCCGACA
>DASUXN010000448.1:0-6101 GCA_036377875.1 Acidimicrobiales bacterium | reverse complement strand
GCACGGCTTCGGGTCCTTCGAGATCTACAGCCCGGCGGTGGTCGACCTGGCCCAGCCCGGCGTGGTCGGCGGGTTCACCTACTCGGCCCACAACCTCCCTCTCCAGATCCTCTACGAGGGCGGGCTGCTGGGGCTCGTCGGCGTGCTGGGGGCGGCGCTGGCCGTACTGCGCCGCTGCTGGCACCCGCTCCTCGCCGCGGTCGTGGTCGCCGGCGTGGTCGACTCGATGTTCGAGACGTTCCCCTACGTCGTCCAGGTGGGCTGGGTGCTGGGGCTGGTGGGGGCGGTCGGGCTCGCCCACCGGGTGCGGCGCGCGGAGAGCGCGGCCGAGGGCGCGCTCGTCACCGAGGCCGGGCCCTCAGGCGAATCCACGCCCGCACTGCCAGCACCCACTCGCTGAGGGCCAGCGCCGCCAGGGTGCCCTGGGCCCCGTAGGCGGCGGCCGCGGGGAGGCCGATGACGAGTGCCACGACGGTCGAGGCCATGCGGGCCGTGACGATCCAGCGCATGTCGTCCACCGCCCGCAGGCAGGCGATGGGCCCGGCGGCGAAGCCCAGCGCCGCCCCGTAGACGGTGAGCGCCGGCATAACGTCCCGCACCGGCTCCCAGATGTCGGCGAACAGGCGGGGGCCGACGGAGGGCAGCACGGCGTAGACCGCCACTCCGCAGGCCACCGACAGGGCGGCCAGCATCACCGACAGGCGGGCCGCGAAGCGCAGGAGCTGGGTGGGCTCGTGCCGGGCTCGGACCCCTTCGGGAACCCCCAGTACGGCCCCACCCAGCAGGAGCACGCTGGCCGGCCCGAACAGGGTCTGGGCGGCCCGGAGGTACCCCACCTCCTCGGCCCCGGCGAGCAGGGCGAGGGCGTAGGACAGCACGTAGAAGCCCGACGCCGTCATCACGAACTCGACGGCCAGTCGCCGGCACAGGACGAGGTTGGCCCGGTACCAGGCCACCGACCGTTCGAGGCGGGGCCGGACGTCGAGTCGGACGACCAGCCAGCCCGCCGACACCGCCGCCGACACGACCCACACGCCCATCAGGGCGGTGGCCGACTCCCACCCGGCGGCCAGCACCGCCCCGGCCAGTACGAGCTCGGACGCGAGCCGAACCCCGTCTCCTTGCGTGGCCACGTCGGGGCGGTAGCGGGCGATGGCGAGGTGGCGCAGGGCGTCCTGGAGCAGGAGGGGCGCCAGGCCGGCGGCCAGCACGAGGAACGGCCCCAGCCCTTCCCGCCAGAGCAGCCCGATTCCCGCCACCGGCACCGCCACCGCCACTCCCAGCAGCACCGACGCGCTCATGGCCGCCGAAGGGTCGCCGTCGGGGGGCGACTCCTCGGGACCGGGCCCGGCGAGCAGCACGGGGATCCCGACGACCGCCCTGGCCAGCTGGGCGGCCAGGTAATAGGTGGTGATGGCCACCGAGAAGACGGCGAAGGGCCGGGCCGGCACGCTGACCAGGGCGAGCAGCACGAGGACGAAGTTGGAGGCGCTCCACAGGGCCTGGGCGCTCAGGTTCCAGGCGACCCTCCTGCGCAACCGCCCGGGGGGCCGGCTCACGGCCATGACGGCCCGATCAGGGCCGCGGCCCGGACGGCACCGCCTTGACGTGCAGCTCCGACGTGTAGCGAGGCACACCGGCGCGGCTCAGCGTCCACGCCGCCCGGTTCCAGGCCCGCTTGCAGGGGACGAGCACGGGCGCCAGCCCCCGTTCCAGGACGCAGTCCTCGGTGACGCCCCAGTAGGCGGGAGTGGCGGTGAAGCCGGCCGCGGCGAGCAGGACGTCGAGCGACCGGGGCGTGTAGTGGGAGAAGTGGTCGTGGGCGACGAAGTCGATGGGCCGCCCCAACCGCCCGGCCAGGGCGGCGTAGGCCGTCTGGAAGCGGAAGTTGGGCGTCGACAGGAGTAACCGACCGTTGGGCTTCAGCAGCCGCCGCGCCTCGCCCAGCACGGCGGGGGCGTCGGGCACGTGGGCGACCACGCACCAGAGGGTAACGACGTCGCACGTGCCGGCCATGGAGTCGGGCACCGCCGCCAGCGATCGCTCCGCTCCCACCCGGGCGGCGGCCGCCGCCACCGCGTGATCGGAAACGTCGTAGGAGTAGGCGTCCCAGCCGGCGGCGAGGGCGGCCTCGGTGAAGTGGGCCGTGCCGCCGCCCACGTCGACCACCCGCCCCACGCCCTGCAGCCGCGCGACCTCGGCCAGGGCGCGCAGGAACACCGGTAGGCGGGCGCCCCAGTACCGCTCCCCCAACTCCTCGTCGGCGTTCTCGGTCCGGGCCCAGTAGTCCGACGGCCGCTCCCCTGCCACCACCCGCCCGAACCCGCACCGCCGGCAGACCTCGACGTCGCGCACCCCGATCCGCCGAGTTAGCACTGCCGTCGAGCGGCAGACGGCGCACTCCGTAGTCCCTGCGCCCCCCGTCACGCCTCCAGCCCACGGGCGGCGGCCGCCTCCCGGACCCACCCACCGAACTCGGAACGGAACCGCGGCGCCGAGAACCGCTCGGCCTGCGCCCGGCACCGGCCGGCATCGAACACGGTGGCCAACGCCTCCTCCAGCCCTTTCGCCGCCGCCGCCTCGGACTGGTCGGGCACCAACACACCGGTGACACCGGGCACGACCGTGTCGAGGCTCCCGCCCCGGGCGAGGGCGACGACGGGCGTGCCACACGCCTGCGCCTCCACGGTCACGATCCCGAAGTCCTCGTCAGCGAGGAACAGCACGACCCGAGCCCGCCGGTACAGGTCCCGGAGGGCCTCGTCGTCGGGCGAGATCACGAACGACACGTCGGCGCCGAGCTCAGCGGCCAGCGCCCGCAGGGCGCCCTCCTCGGGGCCCGAACCGGCCACGACCAGCCGAATTCCGTTCTCCCGGCACGCCCGGATGGCCAGGTCGACCCGCTTGTACGGGACCATGCGGGACACGACCAGGGCGAACTCGTTCTCGCCGGCCCGGCCGGCCGCCGTCGCCGGAGGAGGCATGAAGAAGTCGGTCGCCACAGGGGGGTGGATGACCCGCGCCTCCCGGTCGTACGCCAGCCGTACCCGGTCGGCCACGGCCGACGAGATGGCGGCGAATCCGTCCACCCAGCGGATCGACGAGCGGTCCCAGCGGCGCAGCAGCCGGGCCGCCGCCTGCTCCGGCCTCGACAAGGGGCGGCGCCGGTCGACTGAATCCAGCCAGACGTAGCGCATGGGGGTGTAGCAGTAGCAGAGGTGCAGGGCCGAGCGTCCCGGCCAGAAGCCTTTGGCGCAGGCGTGGCTCGACGTGACCACCACGTCGTAGCGCCGGCGGGTGGCATAGCGCCACGCCAGCGGCATCAAGGGAAGTTGCAGCTCGCGCTGGTCGCGCACCACCGGTAGCCGGTCGAGCAGGGTCGTCGAGACCTCTCGACCCCCGAAGTCCAGCGGGGCCGACCGGTCGTGGGTGAGGGCGTAGAGGTCGGCGGCCGGGAAGGTCTCGGCCATGGCCTCGAACGTCTTCTCGCTGCCGTAGCGGTGGACGAGCCATTCGTGGGCGAGCGCGATCGACGCTGGGCCCTCCGCCCTCACTCCGATCCGCGACAGCGCACGACCGCCCCGGGCGTCCTCAGGAGGACGAGGAGGTCGACGGCCGGGCTGCACCGCTGGGCATACTCGGCGTCCAGCTCGGCCCGTTGCGGGAACTTGATCTCGTTGCGCCCCGAGACCTGCCAGAGGCCGGTCAGCCCGGGCCGCACGGACAGGTAGGCGTCGCGGCAGTCGCCGTAGAGGTCGAGCTCGGCGGGGACGATCGGTCGCGGCCCGACCAGGCTCATGTGCCCGGCCAGCACGTTGAACAGCTGCGGCAGCTCGTCGAGGCTCAGGGCCCGCAGGACCCGCCCCACCGGGGTCACCCGCGGGTCGACGGCGTTGGGGATCTTGAAGTCGCCATTGACGTAGGCCGATCGCAGCTCCGGATCGACCGACAGCCGCTCCTCGGCCTCGGGCACCATGGTGCGGAACTTCAGGATCGGGAACTCACGCCCACCCAAGCCCACCCGGCGCTGCGTGAACAGCATCGGCCCACGGGAGGTGATCAACACCGCCATCCCCACGAGGACGAACATCGGCAGCAGCAGCACGATCAGGGCCAGCGCCAGCGCCACGTCGAGAGCGCGCTTGCCGGTCCAGCCGGGAGTGGTGCAGAGAGGGAGTGACGCGGGCTGGATCGTTCCGGCTGGATTCATCGTCTGATCTGATCTCCGTGGGCTGGTCGGGCGCCCGGGACACTCCAAGAGGTGAACCGGGACCGCAGAAGGACGACTCGTGCTCATACCGCAGCTCGACCGCCCAGCCCCGCAACCGGTCGACGGTACGTTAGCGACGCACGCCGAGGAGGTCCACCCACGGCGGAAGACTCGCATGGCCAGGAGGCGGTCGGAAGACGGGACGATGAACGCAGCATCACGCCTTCGTGCCCTTCGGGTTGCCCAGGGCATCTCGGGCCGGCTTCCGCCGCAGTGGGACCGCCGTGCCCGGGAACTGGGCAAGGTAGCGGTGAACTACCGCGGCGCCCGCTCGACGGCCCTGCGGGCTTTCTCGTTCGAGCGGGTCCGCCGCCACGCCGATCTCGTGGTCGTGCCCTTCGGACGGGGCCGGCTCCTCGTCGACACCCGCGACCAGGAGATCGGCCGCACCGTCTTCATCACCGGCGGCTACGAGCGCCTCTACATGGACGTCGCCGTCCGCCGCCTGGCCGCCCACGGGCTCAGCCCCCAGGGGAAGACGTTCGTCGACGTGGGCGCCAACATCGGCACGTCCACCGTCGACGCCCTCCTCGAGTTCGGCTTCGGGCGGGCCGTCTGCTTCGAGCCCGGCCGGGACAACTTCCGGCTTCTCCAGCTCAACCTGGCCCTCAACGACCTCGAGGACCGGGCCCGGACGTACCGCACCGCCCTGTCCGACTCCGACGGCCGGGCCCAGCTCCAGCTCTCGTCGTCCAACTCGGGCGATCACCGCATCACGACGAACGGCGCGTCGGCCCAAGGGACCTCCGAGGACGTCGAGTGCCGGCGCTTCGACTCGCTGGTGGAGGGGGCCGAGATCGACGTCGACGACATCGGCCTTATCTGGGTCGACGCCCAGGGTCACGAAGCGTCCGTCCTGGCCGGGGCGACCACGGCGATGGCGGCCGGCGTCCCCATGGTCCTCGAATACTGGCCCGCGGTGCTCGCCACGACCCTTCCCCGCCTTCAAGAGCAGATCCGGGCCTTCTATACCTCCGTCGTGGACATTCGACTCCTCGCCCACGGGATCGAGGACGGGGCGGTGCTCTCCACCTCCGCCATCGGCGCCCTCGACGCCCGCTACCCGGGCGCCCACCTCACCGACGTGCTGCTACTTCCGTAGACGGCGGGCGACGACCTCGCAGACCTGGCGGTCGAACTCGGCGACGGGCACGACGCCCAGCTCTTCGGGCGTGGGCGGAATGGGCGGACGACCCGCGGCCCGAGCTTCCCGGGCGGCCGCGGCGCACTCGTCGAGGGCGGCGGTCATGGCTGGCACCGACGTGGCCGGGAAGTGGGGGGCCCGCCCCCGGGTGACCTCGGGCAGCGCCCCGCCGTCGCTCACGCACACGGGCAGGCCGCACGACATGGCCTCCAGCACCGGCAGCCCGAACCCCTCCTCCACCGAGGGCTGGACGAGAAGGAGGGCAGACGCGAACAGCCGCCGCAGCTCGTCCTGGTCGCAACGGGGCCGCACGTCAATGGCGGCTCCGAGGGCCGGCGCGGCGCCCGCCGCCAGTCGCCGTCCCTCTGCCTCGTCGCCCCCCACCAGCGCCAGCCGTCCGCCCGTGGCCGCGAATCGACTCGCCGAGAAGGCCTGCACCAGCCGGTCCAGGTTCTTGTTGGGCAGGAACGCGCCCACGTACAGAGCGGTGTCGAGCGGGGTGACAGTCGGCCGCACGGCCTCGACCGCCGCCACCAGCTCATCGTCGTAGGGAAGGGTCAGCACCGTGACATCGCCGGGCGGGACGCCCAGGTCGCGCCCGATCGTCCGCCGCGAGTGCTCGGAGATCGTCAGCACCTCACGGGAGAGGCGCACGACGGCCCGCAGGAACAGCCTTTTCAGCGCGCG
>DASUXN010000447.1:0-3564 GCA_036377875.1 Acidimicrobiales bacterium | reverse complement strand
CTTCCCCGCCGCGCTGTCGCCGGCGATGGCGAGCATGATCGGTCGCTGGCTGCCCTGGCCGTTGGAACGCAGCCCCCGGTGCATCGTCACGTTGCTCACGTTGCTCATGCGCTCCCCTCCTGGGCGCCGCTGCGGTGCTCGCCGGTGCTCATGCCGCCACCGCTTCCTCGGCCAGCTTCCGGAGGGAGGACACGGCCGCCTCCAGCCCGTCGGGGTGCTTGTAGAGGCCGGAGCCGGCCACGAGGATCCGGGCGCCGGCGGCCGCCGCTCCGGCGACAGTCTTCTCGTTGACGCCACCATCGACCTCGAGGTCGATGTCGAAGCCCGACTCGGCGATCATCTCGGCCACGGCCGTGATCTTGGGCTCCATGGTCTTGATGTAGTCCTGCCCGCCGAACCCTGGGTTGACCGTCATGACCAGGACCATGTCGGTGAGGTCGAGCACGTGGCGGATGCCGTCGATGGGCGTGTGGGGGTTCAGCGCCACCGCCGACCGGGCGCCCATGTCCCGGATGGCGGCCAGGGTGCGGTGCAGGTGGGTGCAGGCCTCGGCGTGGACGATTACCAGCTCGCAACCCGCCTCGACATAGCGGTGCATGAGGCGGTCGGGCTCCACCACCATCAGATGGGCCTCGAACGGCACCGAGCAATGTTTGCGGACGGCCGCGATCACGTCGGGACCGAAGGTCAGGTTGGGCACGAAGACGCCGTCCATGACGTCGAACTGGATCCGGTCCACCCCTGCCGCTTCGAGGGCCGATACCTCCTCGCCAAGGCGGGCGAAGTCGGCAGGAAGAACCGAGGGCACGATCTCGAATCGGGCTTGTTCGCTCATCACATGGCCTTTCGGGCGCGAGGTACCACAGTCCAGGAATCCCTGGGAAGGCGCAGACTACGACGTGAACGGCACTCCCCGCATCCCTCGTATGGGGAGTTCGCGGGGGGACGTTCTCGGAACGTCATCTTCGGGGAGATAGCGTGGTACCACCGTGAGCGATCCGGCAACTCCTGTTTCCGCCAGTAACCAGCCCGTCCGACTTCTGCTCGTGGACGACCACCAGGTCGTTCTCGACGGCCTGCACTCCATGCTGGCCTCGCAGAAGGACCGGGTCGAGATCGTCGGCGCCACGACCAACGCCTCCGATGCGCTCCAGATGGTGGGCGACGTGAAGCCCGATGTCGTCCTGAGCGACATCCGGCTGCGGGGGGCGAGCGGGCTCGACCTCTGCCGCGACCTCGTCGAGCGCTACCCCGCCATCCGGGTCGTCTTCTTCACCGTCTACGACGATGAGCAGTACCTGTTCCAGGCGTTGCGGATGGGGGCGTCGGGCTTCCTGCTCAAGACCACCACCGCGCCGGAGCTGGTCGACCATCTCGATCGGGTCATGGAAGGCGAGGTGGCGGTCGATGCCGCCCTCGCGGGGAGGGTGGCGATGACGGCAGCCCGTTTGCAGAGCGGCGAGTTCTGGCCGGGGGCGCGCTTCGGCCTCACCCAGCGTGAGAGCGAGGTGCTGGGGTTGATGGTCCGCGGCCTCTCCAACCGAGCCATCGCCCAGCGTCTGTACATCGGTGAGGAGACGGTGAAGAGCCACACCCAGGGCATCTACCGCAAGCTGGAGGTGTCCGACCGGGCTCAGGCCATCGCCGTCGCCCTACGTGAAGGGGTATTCCACTGAGTGACGTGAGCCTTCCGCCGCCGTCCGACGGCCCGTTCCTCGCGGGCGCCGACCGCCTCGTCGAGAACCGGCTGCTGCGACGGATCATCGAGGCCATGTCGGCCGACCACGACCTTCACGAGGTCACCCAACAGGTCGCCGTGCTGATGACCGAAGCCACCGGCGCCGACGTGTGCTTCGTCCACGTGGTCGACGAAGAGGGCAAGCGGATCCAGCTGGTCGGGGCCACTCCACCGCTGGAGGAAGTGGTGGGCAAGGTCGAGCTGCTGGTGGGGGAGGGCGTGGCCGGCTGGGTCGCCCAGCACGCCGAACCCGCCGTCGTGCCCAACAAATGGGAGGACTCCCGATACAAGTACATCCCCGCCTTGCGTGGCGAGGATTACACGTCCATGTTGTCGGTCCCCATGCTGGTCCGGGGAAAGGTGGTGGGCGTCCTCAACGTCCATGCCAAAGAAGCCCGGGTGTGGGACGAACAGGATGTCGCCCTGCTCTCCGACGTGGCCAACCTGATGGGTCGGGCCGTCGAGAATGCCCGCCTCTACGCCCGCCTCGCCGAGCGGGAGGAGACGCTCGAGACGTTCGCGGCCCGCACCGTCGAGGCGCAGGAGATGGAGCGGCGCCGGCTGGCGGGGGAGATCCACGACGGGATCAGCCAGCGGCTCATCAGCCTCTGGTACCACCTGCTGGCGGCCGAGGACGCCATCGGCGGCGACGGGGTCGCCACCGACCCGAATCGGCTGGCCGAGGAGCTGGCGGCGGCCAAGGAGCTGGCCACCGGCGCCCTGGGCGAGGCCCGGGCCGCCATCACCGGCCTGCGTCCCGCCGTCCTGGACGACCTGGGGCTGGGCCCCGGCCTGGAGAGCCTGGCCCGATCCCTCGAGGGCCTCGAGGTCGACGTGGCCGTCACGGCCGTCGACATGCCCCCTCACGTCGAGATGGCTGTGTACCGCATCGCCCAGGAGGCGCTGCACAACGTGGCCAAGCACGCTCAGGCCGCCCGCGTGGTGATGCAGTTCGGGCCCACCGAGGAGGGCGCCACTCTGGTCGTCACCGACGACGGGAACGGTTTGCCCGACGAGTGGATGGCTGTGGCGGAGGATCGCGGTTCCTACGGGATGGTGGGTATGCGTGAGCGGGCCGAGCTGATCGGCGCCCGCCTCAACATCACCTCCCGCCCAGGCCGGGGCACGACTATTGACGTCGTCATACCCAGCAGCGTCCTGAGATAGAGATGCGCTCTCTCTAGAGCCGTTGCACATTTATTGACGTCGCCGTTGACGAGACCGATCATTCCCGCACCAATTTGCATCGGCGGCTTTAGAGGGGGCGGCGAATGCAGGGTTCGGGCGGATTCCGGTCGAAGCGTGTTGTCGGACTTTTCCTGGCGGGAGGACTTTTCCTTCTTCCCGCTGCGGCCTCGGCGGTTGACGCGCCGGTAGTCACCAAGCCGTTCCACGTCACCAAGAACGATCTGAGCCCGGCCCGGCTCTACACGTCGCCATATCTGGCCGCCGACCCGTCCGATCCCAAGACGATCGTGGGCGTCGCCGCCGAGTTGCGCACCCGCCGCTGCGGGCTCATCTTTTCCCGGGACGGCGGGGCGACGTGGGCCCAGGCCCGCGAGTTGCCGGCGCCCGCCGACTACGCCAACTGCGTCTGGAACAACTGGTCGGCCCAGTCGGCCATGGGACGCAGCGGGAACGCCTACGTGGCCATCACCGGCTGGGACGACCGTGACGGCGGCGTCCGCCAGGGCAACATGACCCCGATCGTGGCTCGCACCGACGACCTGGGCGACAGCTGGGAGAGCACGCTGCTCGTCCCCGTCCGGGGCAAGGAGGGCGAGGCCGTCGAGCAGTGGCGCCCGACCTCGCTGATCGTCGATTCA
>DASUXN010000446.1:0-2914 GCA_036377875.1 Acidimicrobiales bacterium | reverse complement strand
CTCGTCGTGGTCGGTCCGGGCGGGCGTGAGGTCGATGGGCCGGCGGCCGCAGTGGCGGACGGGGCGGTGAGGGCGGCCGTGGTGGTGGTGGTATCGAGGCGCCCGATGGAGGCGTCGTCCCCGTCTCCGCCTCCGCACGCGGTGGCGGCCAGCGCCACGGCCGCCAGCAGCGTCAGCGGTGCTCGGGGTTGGGGTAGTCGAAGCGGCAGCCGGCGTCCCATTCCGACCGCTGGTTGCCATGGGCGGGGATGCCACCCGCGTCCTTCAGCATGCGGGCCAGGTGGAGCAGGTTCCACGTCATGAAGGTGGTGTTGCGGTTGGTGAAGTCGTTGTCGGGGCCACCCGAGCCCGGGTCGAGGTAGGACGGACCGGGCCCCGCCTCGCCGATCCAGCCCGCGTCGGCCTGAGGCGGGATCAGGTAGCCCAGGTGCTGGAGGGAGTACAGGATGTTCATGGCGCAGTGCTTCACGCCGTCCTCGTTGCCCGTTATCAGGCAGCCGCCGACCTTGCCGTAGTACGCGTACTGCCCGGCCTCGTTGAGCAGGGCGGAGTTGCCGTACAGCCGCTCGATCACCTTGGTGCAGATCGAGGACTTCTCGCCCAGCCAGATCGGGGTGCACAGCACGAGTATGTCGGCGGCTTGGACCTTTTCGTAGATCGCCGGCCACTCGTCCGAGGGCCAGCCGTGCTCCGTCATGTCCGGGTACACGCCGGTGGGGATGTCGTGGTCGACGGCCCGAATCAGCTCGACGCCGACGCCGCTGCGGCGCAGAATTTCCATCGAACGGGCCGCCAGCCCCTCGGTGTGGGACACCTCGGGCCCCCGCTTCAGCGTGCAGCTGATGTACAACGCCCGCAGGTCGGTGAAATCCCACCGGCTCTGCTCGCACTCCCGGGCCTGCTGCTCGGTCAACGCCACGCTCGTCTCCTCCTGTGTGCTGCCGCCTGCACCGTCTGCGCCGGCACCTCACCGTTACACGCGCTACCGTCCCGTACGGCGAACCCAACGCCGAGCCTCGAGGAGTCGCTCCAGCCGGTCCTCGCCGGGCGAAGGGGGGGAAGGAGCCCCTCGGGTCGAAGTCGTCCGGCCTTGGCTGCTCGCAAGGCGTTGCTGGAGGGCGCGTGCGGACCAGCGGGGTGCGATGACTCGACGGCGAAGCTTCAAGCGACTGGTGCGCAGCCGCATGGAAGCGACAGGCGAGAAGTACACCGCCGCGCTCGGCGCGCTGCAGAGGCCGGACCCTCCCATCCCGACACGACGAGGAGAGCCGACCATGCCCGAGAAGCACTGGGAGCGCGAGGTCGCGCCCGACGGCCCGACCGAGGCGACGTCCATCCCCATCCTGCCCGCACGCGACATCCCCGAGACCCTCGCCCTGTACGAGCGCCTGGGCTTCACCGTCCACTACGACCAGGCCAACGAGTACGCCATGGCCCGGCGGGGGGCGATCGAAGTGCACTTCGTCGCCGCGCCCGACCTGGACCCGTGGGGCGGGGAAGCGGGCATGGCCTACGTCCGCCTCCCCGATGTCGACCGCCTGTACGAGGAGTTCATCACCAGCGCGGCCTTGCCCCTGATGCCCGGGCCCGCGTCCGAGCTGTCGTTCGAGGAGCGCACCCGCGACGAGCTGCACGCGCGGTGGGAGGCAGGGGAGAGCATCGCCCGCATGGGGCAGATCGCCGACAAGCCATGGGGCATCCGGGAGTTCCCGCTGCTGGACTGCAACAACAACCTGATCCGCTTCGGGCGGGTGATCGACTGACCGGCGCGCCTCAGGCGCCCAGCTCCTCGGCCAGGGCCAGCCACCGTTCCTCGACCTCGGCCAGACGCGTCTCGGCGACGGCGAGTTCCTGGGCCAGGACGGCGAGGGCGACGTGGTCGGACGGTGGGTCGGTGGTGAGCCGGGCGGCCAGGTTGTCGCGCACCGCGCTGGCGGCCTCCAGCTCGCGCTCGGCCTGGGCCAGCAGTCGTCGCAGCGTGCTCGGCGTCCGCTGCTTGGGGGTGGCCGGCGGGACGCTCCTGGCTGGGCTGGCGGCCGTCGGCCGGTTGGCCACCCGCTCGGCGCCCCGCCTGGACGGCCGCTGGCGGCGGGCGGCGTCGTAGGCGGCGAACCCGCCCGGGGTGAGCCTGGCCGTCCCGGCCCCGTCGAGGACGAGGACGTCCTCTACGGTGCGCTCGAGGTGGGCCCGGTCGTGGCTGACGACGACCAGCGATCCCGGCCACGAGTCGAGGTAGTCCTCCAGCGCCCGCAGGGTGTCGAGGTCGAGGTCGTTGGTGGGCTCGTCGAGGAGGAGGACGTTGGGCAGCTCGGCCAGCACCAGCAGCAGTTGCAGTCGCCGCTGCTCGCCGCCGGACAGGGTCTCGATCGGCGCCCACTGAGCGTCCTCGTCGAACCAGAACCGCTCCATGAGGCGAAGGTGGTCGTAGGTCAACTGACCGGATCGACCGGCGACGGCGTCCCGCACCCGCAGCGACCCGTCCAGCGTCCGCCCCGTCTGGTCGTAGTAGCCGAGGCGGACGGTGGGGCCGACGTCGACCGTCCCTTCCACGGGCGCCAACCGTCCCGCCAGTATGTCGAGGACGGTCGACTTGCCGGCTCCGTTCGGTCCCACGATGCCCAGCCGCCCGCCCGGTTCGAGGTCGAGAGCCAGCCTGCGGAACAGCCAGTCGCCACCGTCGAAGCGGTGACCCACGCCTTCGGCCACGACGACCTTGTCGCCGAGGCGGGGAGTGCCCGGTGTCGCCAGCTCGAGGGGCGTGGCGCGATCGGCGGCGGGAGCCCTGCCCTCGACGATCGCCGTGGCGGCGGCGATGCGGGCCTTGGGCTTGCGGGTGCGGGCTGGCGCTCCCCTTCGCAGCCACGCCAGCTCCGCCCGCGCCAGGTTGCGGCGTACCGCCTCCGCCGACGCCTCG
>DASUXN010000445.1:0-5834 GCA_036377875.1 Acidimicrobiales bacterium | reverse complement strand
TACAACCGTTCTGCGTTCTATGTCGACGAGGTGCTGCGTCTGGCCGGCGTCGCGGACTAGCCCCGTCCCGCTAAGGCCCGCCGACCACGACCAGCCGGTCGACTCGTGACTCGGCGCCCCAGACCTGGCCCGGGCGGCCGAGGAGCTGGCGGACCTCGGCCCTCGCCTCGGCCAGGGGAAACTCGGTGAACTGTTCGGTGACGGGGTCGAAGCGCACGATGGCGTTCCCGCCGAAGTCGGTGACCCAGACCTTGTCCTTGTCGTCCACGTAGACGGCGTAGGCCTGGGGACTGCTTCCGGGCAGCTTCCACTCCTTCCACGAGCCCCCGTTGTGGGGGTCGTACATGCCGACCTGGCCCGCGTTCCACTCGCTGATCCAGATGCGCCCCTGCGAGTCCGACCAGACCCGGCGGGCGCCCTGGCCGGAGGTGGGCGGCTCGAGGACGGTGGCCGTGTTGGTGGCGGGATCGACGCGGGCGATGTGGTTGCCGGCCAGCGACGCGTAGTAGATCGACCCGTCCGGCGTGACGGTGATGCCGTAAGGCCCGCGTCCCCTTGGGGCGTCGAACACCTGCACCCGCCCCGAAGCGGGGTCGAGGCGGCCGTAGTAGCCGGCTTGGCCGGTGAACCAGAGGGTGCCGTCCTTGCCGAAGGCGGCGGTGTTCATGTTGATGGCCGGAGTGCCGACGGGCATGGGGAACCGGGTGACCTCGTCGGTGCGGGGGTCGACGCGCACGATGGCGTTGAGGCCGCTGTCGGTGATCCACGGCGCCCCGTCCGGCCCCACGATCACGCCATGAGGGGCGGAACCCTGGCCCAGCCGCACCGACTTGGTCTCGCCGGTGGCGGGGTCGAGGCGGCCCAGCTCGCCCGAGCCCTGGGCCGTGTACCAGATGGCGCCGTCGGCGGCAGGGGCGACGTCGTGCGGACGTGAGCCGCGGGGGACGGGGAAAGTGCGCACGACCGGGGCGTCGTCGACGACGGAGCTGCGCGTCGTGGCCGGCGCGGCGGGATCGGCGGATGTCGCGGTTGCGCCCGGTTCGGGCGATGCCGCCGGCTCGGAGTCGGGCGAGTCGGACGAGCAGCCGCTGACCAGCACAGTTGCCACCACCGCCCCGGTCAGCCAGCGGGCCCTCACCCCTGCCACGGTACGCCGCCCCGCCTGCGTTGGCACCGCGGTTGCGCGATGCTGTCGGTGAACAGGTCTGGGAGTCGTCCAACCCCACGCCTGGGTACGTACAGGGGTAGAGGACGCTCCACGAAAGGGAGGACAAGACGTGGCATACGAGTTCAGTTGCAAGGCCGCAGGTGCCGAGGGCTGTGGTTGGAAGACCCGGGCCGCCACCGAGGACGAGCTGGTTGCGAAGGTCGCCCAGCACGCTCAGAAGGTGCACAAGGTCAAGAACGTCACCTCGACCATCGCCAACTACGCCCGGGCCAGCGCCCGCCAGGTCTAACTCAGACCGATCTTCTTCGAACTCGGCGGCCGGCCCTCGCAAAGGTCCGGCCGCCGTTTCGCGCCCGCCGGCGCCTAGGCCACGCTCTCGAGGAAGGCCCTGAGCTCGGCGTTGAAGACCTGCGGGTCCTCCAGGCTCGACAGGTGGCCGGCCTGAGGTATCCGCGCCAGCCGTGCCCGGGGGAGGGCTTCGCTCATGGCCTGGGCCACGTCGAGCGGCGACAGGGCGTCCTCGTCGCCCACAACGACGAGCGCCGGGACGTCCATCGTGGCCAGGTCCGCCGTCGAGTCGGGCCGCCGCTTCATGGCCTCGAGCGCCACCGTGATCCCTTCGGCGGTGGCGTCGCCCATCAGCCGGGCGATCTCGGCCATGACCTCGGGCCGGTGTTCCTTCGTGTGAGGCCCGGGCAGGCCGTCGACCATGGCCTCGATCACGGCCGACGTGTCGCCGCCCGCGACCTGCTCCTGCTGGCGCGTGCGCCGCTCTCTCACCTCGTCGGTGTCCGCGCTGGCCCGGGTGTCGGCCAGGACTATGGCCTGCACCCGTTCACGGTGCCGACGCCAGAAGGCCATGGTGACGTAGCCGCCCATCGACAGGCCGCCGATCACCACCCGGTCGAGGCCCAGCTCGTCGAGGAGGCGAGCGACCTCGTCGGCGGCGGAGTCGACCGAGGGCTCGGGGAACGACAGCTCGGGGGCGACCACCCGCCAGCGGTCGGACAGGGCGTCGAGCTGGGGCTGCCACATGGCGGCCGATAGCGGGAAGGCGTGCAGGAGGACGACGGCGGGAGCGTCCTGGGGGCCTGCCTCGAGATGGCTCATCCCGCGGCCGCCTGCCACGCCTCACGCAGTTTCAGCTTCGGTCCGGGCCGACGCATACCTCCTGCATACACCCTGGCGCCGAGCCGGACCGTCAGGTAGGTCATGACCAGCACCAACAGGATGGCCAGGGGTACCTCCCACGGCTCGACGTGGCCGATGGCGGCCCTCGGCAGCATGGTCATCGGCGTCATGGGCGGGATGAACGACGCCACGCGGGCCAGCGTCCCGTCCGGGTCCTGGGTGGCGGCGATGGCCATGAAGTAGGTGGCGGCGATGAGGATGGTGATGGGTGCGGTGGCGTTGCCCACGTCCTCGGGGCGGGAGGCGGCTGCTCCGGCGGCGGCGAAGATGCAGCTGTAGAGGCCGTAGCCCAGGATCGACCACATGAACACCGCGGCCATGGTGAGCGGCGTCCCCTCGGGGATGCTCAGCGACCCCATGGCGAGGGCGACCAGGGCGGTGGGGATGCCGATGAGCAGCAGTTGCACGACGGCCACGACCCCGATGCCCATCACCTTGCCGGCCAGCAGCTGGCTCGGGCGCAACGCTCCCAGCTGTATCTCCGACACCCGGGACGACTTCTCCTCGAGCACTCCGTTGGCGACGGTGAAGCCGTACGTCAGCAGGAGCAGGTAGATCACCAGCACGCCGGCGAAGGCAAGGGGGCGGTTGGACTCGCGAAGGGGGCGGGGCTCCACCAGCCGCTGGACGGCCAGCGGCTCGGGGTTGAGCAGGCGCGACGCCTCGACGGGGCTGACCCCCGCCTCGGCCAGGCGGGCGGCGGCGGTCACCTGGTAGGCGGCAGTGCTGAGCAGAAGGCCGAGCTGCTCGTCGACGTCGCCCCTGGTCACCAGCCGGGTGGTGTCCACCACGGCGACGCGGACCGTTTCGTCCCGTACCGCTCGAGCCGCCTCGGCCGCGTCGGACAGCCTCCGTACCCGTACGTCGAGATCGAGGGTCGGTGCCAGGCGGGCGATGGCCCCTTGCAACTGATCGCTTCCGGTGCCGGCCACGCCCACGGTCTGGACGGGCCGGTCGTCGCCCACCAGGTTGGGGATCACCACCGACGCCATCGCCACCAGCAGGTAGATGCCGGTGCTGATCATGAACGACTTGGCCCGGACCCGTTCGGTGACCTCCCGGCGGGTGACGAGGGCGACCGGGTGGTCGGCGCCGGCGGCGCGGGGCCGGCTCACGACCGCACCGCCTCACGGAACAGCTCCGACAGCGCCGGCAGCTCGAGGCCGAAATCCACGACCCGCCCTGCGGTGGCGGCCCGCTGGAGGACGTCGAGGGCATCCACGGCCGGCTCCAGCTGGAGACGGGTGCCCTCCGGGCCAGCGTGCTCGACGGTCACCCCGGGCACGCCCGCGGCCCACGCGCCGTCGCCCGCGCCGTTCGTCCCCTCCAGGACCACATTGAGGCACCGCCTGCCGCTCGAGCGCTTGAGGTCCCGTACGACGCCGGAGAGGACGAGGCGGCCGCGGTGGATGATGGCCACCGAGTCGCACAGGTCCTCGACCAGGTCGAGCTGGTGGCTGGAGAACACGACGGTCACGCCCGCCGCCGCCCGCTCGGCCAGCACCGCGCTCAGGGCGTCGACGGCGACCGGGTCGAGGCCGGAGAAGGGCTCGTCGAGGACGAGCAGCTCGGGGTCGTGGACGAGGGCGGCGGCCAGCTGAACGCGCTGCTGGTTGCCCAGGGAGAGGGACTCCGCCCTGTCCTTGGCCCGTTCCGCCACACCCAGCCGCTCCAGCCAGTGCTCGCCCCGGCTGGCCGCCTCCTTGGCGCTCAGCCCGTGGAGGCGCCCGAAGTAGACGAGCTGGTCGCGCACCCGCATCTTGGGGTACAGCCCCCGCTCCTCGGGCAGGTAGCCGAAGCCGAGCCGGTCGGACTGCACGACGGCCTTGCCCTTCCACCTCACCTCGCCGCCGTCCGCCCGCAGCAGCCCGAAGACGAGCTTCATGGCCGTGGACTTGCCCGCGCCGTTGGGGCCCAGCAGGCCGAACAGGCGGCCGGGCGGCACCTCGAGCGTGAGCTGGTCCAGCGCCACCAGTGACCCGTAGCGCTTGGTCAGCTCGCAGAATCCGAGCACCGGGCCAGGGTAGAGGTCGGCCGGGATAGGTTCGTTCGGCATGCAGATGCGCACGCTCGGTTCCACAGGCATCACCGTCAGCCACTTCTGCCTGGGGGCGATGATGTTCGGGCCGTGGGGCAACCAGGACCGCGACGAGTGTGTCCGCATGATCCACACCGCCCTCGACGGCGGGATCAACTTCGTGGACACGGCCGACATCTACGGGGGCGGCGAGTCCGAACGGATCCTGGGGGAGGCGCTCAAGGGCGGGCGCCGGGACTCGGTCGTGCTGGCCACCAAGTTCCATGCCCGCATGGGCGACGACCCCAACCGGGCCGGCAACTCCCGCCGCTGGATCGTCAGAGCGTGCGAGGAAAGCCTGCAGCGGCTCGGCACCGACTGGATCGACCTCTACCAGGCCCACCGTCCCGACCCGTCGACCGACATCGACGAGACGCTGGGCGCCCTGTCCGACCTCGTCCACCAGGGAAAGATCCGCGCCTTCGGCTCGTCCACCTTCCCCGCTCACGAGATCGTCGAGGCCCAGTGGGTCGCCCAGCGCCGCAACCGGGAGCGGTTCGTGTGCGAGCAGCCGCCGTACTCGATCCTCGTGCGGGGCGTGGAGGCCGACGTGCTGCCCGTCTGCCAGCGCTATGGCATGGGTGTCCTGGCCTGGTCGCCCCTCGCCGGCGGGTGGCTGACGGGCAAGTACCGCAAGGGCCACGACCCGCCGCCCGGCTCGCGCATGACGCGGGGCCGGATCCCGGACCGGTTCAACCTCGAGAAGCTCGAGAACCAGATCAAGCTCGAACGGGTGGAGGAACTGCTCGACGTGGCCGACGGCGCCGGCCTGTCCCTCACCCACATGGCTCTCGCCTGGGTCATCCAGCACCCGACCGTCACCGCCGCCATCCTCGGCCCCCGCACGCCCGAGCATCTGGACGACCTCCTCGCCGGCCAGGACGTCGTCCTCGACCCGGCCGTCCTCGACCGCATCGACGAGATCGTCCCTCCCGGGGTCACGTTCAACCGGGCCGACGCCGGCTACACCCCGCCGTCGCTGGCCGATGCGGCCTTGCGGAGGCGGTGATGGGCTTCCTCCTCAACCCCGAGCCGGTCACCTCGGTCGACGCCTGGATTGCTCTGGGAGGCGGCGAAGGGCTGGCCCAGGCCGAGGCCAACGGGCCCGAATGGGCCATCAAGGAGATCGGCGCCGCCGGCCTGCGGGGGCGGGGGGGCGGCGGCTTCCCGACCGTGCGGAAGTGGGCCGGCGTCCGCTCGCAGACGGGCACCCACCGCTACGCCGTCTGCAACGCCGCCGAAGGGGAGCCGGCCACGTTCAAGGACCGGGCCCTGCTCCGCAACAACCCCTACCAGCTGGTCGAGGGCCTGGCCATCGCCGCTTTCGTGGTCGAGGCCCGCCAGGCGTTCATCGGGATCAAGGCCGACTTCCGGTGGGAGGTGCTGGCGCTGGAGGCG
>DASUXN010000444.1:0-3614 GCA_036377875.1 Acidimicrobiales bacterium | reverse complement strand
TCGCCGACCGGTCCCGCTGCTTCCTCGCCACCCAACAGCAGGTCGTCGTGGGCAGCATCCTCGATGCCTTCCCGGACGAGATGACCGCCCACCTCGAGAACGCCACCGATCCGGTCGAGCCCGAGCTCATCGCCGAGCTGGTCGACATCCGCAACGGGGTGGCCGTGCTCGACGAGCGCCATCGCCTCAAGCAGCCCGACTGGAGCTACAACAAGCGCGACTCGGGCACCGTGCCCGTGGAGAAGTACGCAGGGGCGGCCCCGCCCTGGGGCGTGTAAGCGCGTCTCCGTCCAGATTGGGGCCCGGCGAGGCCGGGTAGCTCACCGCTCGTGAGCGACCACGCCCGTCCTGACGGTGTCGACGACACGACCGTCAAAGCGGCCGCCCTGGTCAGCGAGGCGTTGGAATGGGCCGAACGGGCCCGTGGCCGTCTCCACGACCTCCACCACCTCATCGGGCGGGCCGACTTCGTGGCCGAGGAGGCGGTCGAGAAGCTGGGGGCCGCCGGCCACACCGAGCTGGCCCAGTTCATCGCCGAGGAGATAGTGGGCCGCAACGTGCTCGAGGGACGGTGGACGTTCCAGATCCTCGAGGAGTTCGACCGCGTCTATTACGAGCCGTTCCGGGAGGCCGAGCGCCGAGTCCGCGACGAACTGGTCCACGGCCGTCGCCACATCTTCGAGAGCGAGCTCAAGGAGCAGCGACGGACGGCCGGGCGCCGCCATCACGAGTCCCGGCCCGGATCGGAAGGCTGAGCGCGGCCCGGATCGCCAGGCCGACGACCACCGCCGCCCCCGCGGCCACGCTGAGTTCGGCCACCTCACTCAGCTTCGCCACCTGGAACGGGGGCGTGGGGAGGACGGTGAGGCGGGCGACGGTGAAGGCCGCGGCCGCTGCGAACCATCCCGCCAGCCATATCGGGGGAGTGAACCGGGCCACTTCCGGAATTCGACGGCGCAGGGGCCCGATCCGGTGAAGGAAGGGTGCCGTAAGCCCGGCCAGGGCCACGCCCAACAGCCCGACCTGCGACAGGGCCAGCCCCGCTCCCACGTTGTGGAGGGTCAGGTCGCCCTGGTCGTTGACCCGTTCGACGGCCGCGAGCCGGACGTCCCAGTGGCGCTGGCCCCACGACAGCTCCTCGCCGATCACCACTGCGAACAGCAGCGCTCCGCCCACGGCGGCGAGGGTTCCCAGCCTCGAGCGGGAGCGGAGCACCAACGCCAGCACGACGAAGCCGAGGGCGGCCAGGCCGTAGCCGACCACCTGGAGCCATTCGAACAGCCTGTCCTCCGCTACCAGCCGATAGAAGAGGTCCCGGTCCGACCACGCCGCGGCCACGCCGGCGTAAACCGCGAGGGGCGCGGCGGCGAGGGCGGCGACAAGCAGACGGCGCATGGGACAACCATTATCGGTGCGCCTCGAGGGCGGCGAGGAAAGCATCGGTTCCTGGGCGGCGCAACCGGGAAGAAACCCGTCAACTTCGAACCGCGAAGCGTCGGTGAGGTGTCTCATGACCGTTCAGAGCCGCGATGCCGTCCGTGTCGACGTGCCCGAATTCTTCCGGCCTGCGATCGTGCCCGGCGACGACGTCCCGACCCTCCAGTTGTCGGTGGGCGGGTCATGGAAGCCGGCCGCCGCCGGCGAGGTCTTCGACGTCCATTCGCCCATCGACGGCAGCCTCATCGCCCGGGCGGCCAAGGCGGGCGCGGCCGATGTCGAGGAGGCCATCGCCGCCGCTCGCGACCAGCGGGCCGACTTCAAGCGGCTGCCCGCGGCCGCCCGCCTCGAGGTCTGCGCCCGAGCGGCGCACCTCATGGAAGAACACCTTGACGCTTTCGTCGACGTGATCGTGGCCGACCTGGGCAAGACCCCGGAGCAGGCCACGTCCGAGGTGAAGACCACGGCCGAGCGTCTGAGCCTGGTGCGCGAGGAGGTCCGCAAGATCTTCGGCGAGTACCTCCCCGGTGACTGGATGAGCGAGACGGCGGGCAAGGCGGCCATCGTCCTGCGCGAGCCGGTGGGCACGGTGGCGGCCTTCGGCCCGTTCAACTACCCCCTGTTCCTGGCCGCTTCCAAGATCATCCCGGCGCTGGCGGCCGGCAACACCGTCGTCGCCAAGGCGCCCTCCGAGGCTCCACTCGCGCTCGCGTTGTTCGCCCGCGTCCTGGAGGAGGCAGGGCTGCCACCGGGCGTGCTCAACGTCATCACCGGTCGGGGCAGCGAGATCGGAGATGTCCTCGCCTCGCACGAAGACATCTCGATGGTGTCGTTCACGGGGTCCACGTCGGTGGGCCGGGCGATCGCAACCAGCGCGGGCCCGAAGCGGCTGCATCTGGAACTGGGCGGGAACGCCGCCGCCATCGTCCTCGCCGACTGCGACCTCTCGCTCGCGGTCGAGAAGAGTGCGCAGGGCGCTTTCAAGAACGCCGGCCAGCGCTGCGACGCCATCGGCCGGGTGTTCGTGGAGGAACCGGTCTACGAAGAGTTCGTGGAGCGGACGCTCAAGGAGCTGGAGCGGTGGCAGGTAGCCGACCCGCGCGCCTCGGGGACGAAGGTGGGGCCGCTGGTGAGCGAAGAAGCGGCGGCGAGGGTGGGGCGGCTGATCGACGACGCCGTCGCCGCCGGAGCCCGGAAGCTCGCAGGCGGCACCGTGTCAGCCGCCTACGTCGAGCCGACCGTGCTGGTCGACATCCCCCACGACGCTGACATTCTGTGGGAGGAGACCTTCGGGCCCGTTCTCGCCATCGTCGCCGTGTCCGGGCTCGACGAGGCGTTGGACCTGGCGAATCGATCCCGGTACGGACTCGATTCGGCGGTGTTCACCAACAGCTTGGAGAAGTCTTGGCGGGCGGCCCGTGCCCTCGAGTGCGGCATGGTGACGATCAACGACGCACCCGCCCACGGGGTCGGGCACTTCCCCTTCGGTGGCCGCAAGCCCGCCTCCGGCATCGGGCGGGAGGGCCTCGGCTACTCGATCGACCAGTGCACTGTCCTCAAGACCGTGGTCATGCCCGCCTGATCGAACTCCCGTCCTGGTCGCCGCGGGCGATCTCGAGAAACCGGCGGACCTTCTCTGGGTCCTTCCGGCGGCGGGCCCAGGGGAAGCTGGTGTGGGTCTCCGAGTCGACGCCCGCGGGCCGCACCCGTTCGATGGCCTCGGCCACGTTGTGGGGTCCGAGCCCGCCGGCCAGGAAGACGGGAACTTCCACCGCCGCCACCACCGCGGCGCTCACTGACCAGTCGTGGGTATGCCCGCTCGCCCCCACCACCCCGCTGGCCGGATCGGCGGTGTCGAGCAGCAGCCAGTCCGCGCCGGATGAGAACCGGCGGGCTACCGCCACCGCGTCGGGGCCTCGCACCGGGATGGTCACCATGAGCTCGACCGGGTCGATGGCGCGCCGCACTGCGGCCAGATCGTCGGGTGCGAGCCGGTCGGCCACGCGGGCGAGGTGCAGCACCTGGGGTGAGAGAAGCTCGACGGTGCGAAGGATGCGGGCGGGGTCCGCCGACAGGGACAGGGCGACGACCCGGACACCGGCCAGACGCTCGACGATGGCGGCGGCGGTCACCTCGTCGACGCTGTCCCAGGTGTCGATGCCCTCGTCCACCACGAC
>DASUXN010000443.1:0-2170 GCA_036377875.1 Acidimicrobiales bacterium | reverse complement strand
CCAGCGCGGCCGTAGGCTCCGGTGCGTGAGCGCAAGCCCGGTCCTGGAGATCCACGACCTCCAGGTCCGCTTCCGTACCGAGGCGGGGGTGGTCCACGCGGTGCGGGGCGTCGACCTGAGCGTGCCCGACGGCGGCGTGATCGGGGTGGTGGGGGAATCGGGGTGCGGCAAGACCGTGACCATGCTGGCGTCGCTGGGGCTGCTGCCCCGCACCGCCACCGTCACCGGCTCGGTGAAGTTCCGGGGCCGGGAGCTGCTGGGGTTGCCCACGCGCGAGATGCGCAAGCTGCGGGGCTCGAAGATGGCGATGATCTTCCAGGACCCCGTCACCTCCCTGAACCCGGTGTTCAGCATCGGGTCGCAGGTGGCGGAGGCGATCCGCGTGCATCACCCCGAGGTCAGCCGGCAGAAGGCGAAGGATCGGGCCGTCGAGCTGCTGGAGCGGGTGGGCATCCCCGAGCCGGCCCGGCGGGCCGAGGACTACCCGCACCAGTTCTCCGGAGGGATGTGCCAGCGGGCGATGATCGCCATGGCCCTGGCCAACGAGCCCGACCTCCTCATCGCCGACGAGCCCACGACCGCCCTGGATGTCACCATCCAGGCCCAGATCCTCGACCTCCTGCGCGACGTCCGCCGCGACAAGGGGATCGCCATCGTGCTCATCACCCACGACCTGGGGGTGGTGGCCGGCCTGGCCGACGAGATGGCGGTGCTGTACGCCGGCCGGGTCGTCGAGCGGGGGCCGGTCGCCGAGGTCTACTCCACTCCTCGCCACCCCCACACACGAGGTTTGCTGGCGTCGCTGCCCCGGCTCAACGCCGAGGGCAAGGAGGCGCTGACTCCCATCGAGGGGGCGCCGCCGTCGCTGCTCACAGTGCCGTCAGGCTGCTCGTTCCATCCCCGCTGCCCTCGCCGGGAGCTGGATCTCTGCGCCAAGGACGACCCGCCCCTGCGCCCCGTCGGCGCCCAGTTCTCCGCCTGTCACTTCGCCGAGGATCTCGATCCGGAACCGGCGCCGTCCGGTTCGTTTTAGCGCCGGCCGGGTACGGTGGCGGCGTCCGGTTGGGGCTAGGCGAGGAGAGTCCGATGTTCAAACGACTGGCGTTCGCGCTTGGCGCGCCGCTTCTTTTTACGACGGTCATGGTCACCGGTGCCGGGGCACAGGAGGGGGCCGTCTGCATCTTCGATCCCGAGGCGCCGCCCGCCCCGGCGACCATCACGGGAGCAGGGACGATCTTCGGGACCGCCGGCCCCGACGTCATCGTCGGCAGCGAGGGCAGCGACTCGATCTTCGGCCTCGGAGGTGACGACATCATCTGCGGCCAGGGCGGCAACGACCTTCTCGACGGTGGCGAGGGTGATGACATCCTCGTCGGCGACGACGCCAGCGCCGGGCCCCCGTTCGGCCCCGGCGGTAGCGACACCCTGATCGGCGGCCCTGGAAACGACGGGCTGTTCGGCCTCGGCGGGGGCGACACCATGATCGGTGGCGCCGGCGACGAGATCATCATCGGCTTCGGCGGCGACGACCGGGTGCTCGCCGGTGATGGGGACGACACCGTCTTCGCCGGCCCTGGGTCCGACCTCGTCCTCGGTGACGACGGCGAGGACGAGCTGTGGGGCAACTTCGGCAGCGACCGGATCTTCGGTGGCGACGACGATGACGTGATCGACGGCGACAACCCCTTCCCGCCCGAGGCCGGGCCCCCGGGTGGCCCGCAGACCAACCCCGGCGGTAACGAGGACGCCTGCTTCGGCGGCAACGGCGACGACGACATCTTCAACTGTGAGTCGGGCGACCCCTCGGTCGACCGGGAGCCGGGCGACTTCGAGATGTAGCTCCGTGGACCGGCGTCGTACGGACGGGCCCGGCCATTGCGGCCGGGCCCGTTCCGCTGTACGGCGGGCAACCGGCGCGCGCGGTTGGTCCAAGCAGACGGGCTACGCCGGGTACACCTCGATCTCCGCCGCCTTGACCGACACCCACACCTCGCCCCCGTCGGCCAGGTGCAGTTCGGCCACCGCCGCAGGAGTCACCTCGGCCACGATGGGGAGAGGCCCGCCCACCCGCACCCGGACCCGTTCCCCTTCGAGGTCGAGGCTCTCGGCCGTCCCCTTCCACACGTTGCGGGGGGTGCCCTCGGGCTCGCGCCGGTGGAGCGACACGGCC
>DASUXN010000442.1:0-2176 GCA_036377875.1 Acidimicrobiales bacterium | reverse complement strand
TGGCCAGCGGCACCACCGAGATCTCCATGTAGGGGAACAGCGGCAGGTTCTGCAGGATGTCGTGGAGCTCGTCGTGGGAGTCGACGTCGAAGACCGAGTAGTTGGCGTACTCGCCCACCACGCGCCAGATTTCGGGCCACTTCCCGGAGCGCTGCAGCTCCTGCGAGTAGGCCTTCTCGGTGGCCTTGATCTCCGCGGCCTCCTCGGCGGGCATGTCGGTGGGGAGGTCGATGTCCATGTGGACCAGGTACTTCACGGTGCGTCCTTCCGTCGGGATGGGTTCTCGGGCTGAGATCTCGGGCTGGGTTCCCGGGCCGGGTCTACCGGGCCGGGTCTACCGGTCGGTGCGGTAGCGGGTGAGCTTGTCCTCGTCCACGGCGGTGCCCACCCCGGGCACGTCCGGCACGCGGATCCGGCCGTCGGCGATGACCACGGGCTCGGCGAGGAGGTCGTCGGACATGTCCAGGAAGTTGGACAGCTCCCCGGCCCGCTTCGAGGTGTGGGCCAGGGCCGCGCCGAAGACCACGGAGGCGATCGTGCCGACCTGGGTGTCGATCTGGTTGCCCACGTAGACGTCCACCCCCATGCCCTCAGCCATGCCCACGATCTTCGCGGCCTCGGTGAAGCCGGAGCGGGCGGTCTTCACCGCCAGCAGGTTCGCGCCGCCGGTGAGGATCTCCTTGGCGGCCTCCCCCAGGTTCGGGGCGGACTCGTCGGCGGCGATGGGGATCGTCGAGCGCTCCACCAGGCGGCGGCGGCCGAGCACCTCGCGGGCGTCGTCGGGCTCCTCGAGGAACTGCAGGCCCAGGTCGGCCGTGCGGCGCAGCACCTCCATGGCCTCGTTGGCGGACCAGCCGCGGTTGGCGTCCATGTAGAGCTCGGCGTCCTCGCCCAGGCCCTCGCGCAGCACGGCCGCGGCCTCGACGTCGAGGCCGATCGGGTGCCGGCCGGTCTTGAGCTTGAACGTGGTGATGCCGTAGGTCTCGCGGAACCGAAGGGCGAGGTCCAGCAGCTCCTGGGCCGGCTTGAAGCCCAGCATGTGGGAGACCCGCATGGAGTCGGTGAACCCGCCCAGCAGTCTGGTCACCGGCTGCCCGAGGAACTGGCCGATGACGTCCCACAGGGCGATGTCCACGGCGCCCTTGGCGGTCTGGTTGTGGACGGTGCGGGCCAGCACGGCCTGGACCTTCTCGCGGTCGAGGACGTCCAGGCCCACCAGCTGCGGGGCGAAGAGGTCCTCGACGACGGCCACGATCGACTTCTGGGTCTCGCCGTAGGTGTAGGGCCGCGGCGGGGTGTCGGCGGTGCCCACGATCCCGTCGTCGGTGGTGATCCGCACCAGCACGTGGTCCGCCTCGTGGACGGCGCCCGAGGCGAAGTGCAGCGGGTGGACGTAGGGGATCGAGTAGGGGATCGCCTCGACGGTCGCGATCTTCATGGGCGGGCGGGCCTTTCCTGGGCGGGCGGGACGGGCGTGCCGCCGGGGGACCCGGGGGCGGCCTGGACGTCGACGACGAGGTCGATGAAGTTGTGCAGGAGCGCGGAGCGGTCCTCGCGCCGCCACGCGACGGCGAGCTCGATCTGCGGCGAGTGCTCGATGTCGCGGTAGACGACGCCCTCGAGCTGGAAGGCGCGCACCCCGGCGGGCACCACGGCCACCCCGCCGCCGGCGGCCACGAAGGACAGCAGCGTGGACGTCTCCCCGGCCACCTGGGCGATCCGGGGCTGGAAGCCGGCCTGGCGGCAGAGGTCCGCGGCGGTGCGGTAGAGCACGGAGTCGGGCGGGTAGGTGATGAACTCCTGGTCCTGCAGCTCGTGCACGGCCACGGGCAGGTCCACGGCGAGGGCGCTGAAGGAGGGCAGCGCCACCACGAGCGGCTCGCGGGCGACCACCCGGTACTCGACGTCCGCAGAGGCCACGGGCGGGCGCAGGAGGGCGGCGTCGAGGGTGTGCTCCCGCAGCCCCTCCTCCATGGCGGGGGTCAGCATCTCGCCGTGCAGCGCCAGGGACAGCCCGGGCATCGTCTCCTTCGCCCGGCGCACGACCCGCGGCATCACCCCGTAGGTGGCCGAGCCGGAGAAGCCGACCCGCAGCACGCCCGTGGCCCCCTGCCCCACCTGGTAGACGTCGGCCTTGAGGGCCTCGATCTCGTTGATGATCCGCCGCCCCCGGTCC
>DASUXN010000441.1:0-4975 GCA_036377875.1 Acidimicrobiales bacterium | reverse complement strand
CTGCGAGGCCCACCGCGCCCGCTGCCAGCACGGCGCGGTGCTCGGGGTCGGCGAACTCGCTCACCAGTTCGGCCAGCGCCAAAACGGTCCCGGCTGTCCCGGCGTTCACATCGCGAGCTTCCAGGCCCGAGGTCAGCGGATGACCGCTCACCCACCGAAGCCCGCGGCCGCCGGGCGCCGGCTCGGCGACCCGGCACAGCGTGTCGGCGAGCCGCCTCGCCAGTTGCAGGCTCCGCGAGCGTGCGTCGAGCGCCGGAGCCGGCGACCTGGAAGAGCTGGCAACACAAGAAGAGGCGGCAGCCTCCAGAGCGGCGTCGACCTCCGCCATGGTCGAGTGTCTGGCGTCGGCGTCGGCCGCCAGGCTGCGGGCGACGAGGGCTTCCAGCGCCGCGGGGACGCCGGGATTGAGTAAGCGCAGAGGCCGGTCCAGCAAGGTAAGCGGGCTAGGGGCCTGGGACGGCTCAGCACCCGTCAGCAGATAGAAGAGCAGGGCGCCCAGAGCGAAAACGTCGTCGGTGACGTCGGGCGGCTCGCCGCCGGCCTGCTGAGGCGAAACGTACCCCCGAGTGCCGAAGCCGGGGGCCTGGCGGGTGCCTCCGAGCGCAGCGGCGAGCTCGAAGTCGACCAGCCGCAGCGAGAGATCTGGCGCAACGAGCACGTTGGTCGACTTGAGGTCCCGGTAGACGAACCCGGCGGAATGAATCGAAGACAAGATCCGTGCCAAGTCCCGGCCCCAGCCGATCACGCGGTCGATCGGCACCCGCGCGCCGCGGCGGTTCAGCGTCAGCACATGGGACTCGAGGGTCCGGCCTCCCAGGTCGTCCATGACCAGGTACAGGTCTTCGCCCTGGCTGACCACTGAGGCCACGGTGGGTATGCCAGCGGTGCCGCGCAGCCGCTCCAGCACCTCCGCCTCCTGCTGCAACCGCTCCCCCGGCTCGCCACCCCCAAGATGGGGGGCCGCCCCGCCCTTTGCCTGCTTGAGCACGCAGGTACGCGGGTCGTCGAGGTCCACGGCCAGCAGTACGGAGCCCCGCGCCGATAGGTGCAGTGGGCTCACCACGAGGTAGCGACCGGCGACCAGCGGTCGCTCCGGCTCAAGCTCCGCCGCGACCCCCGCGTGGGTGAAGGGATCGCGGGCCCAGTCGGGGGGGACGAAGCTGGCCGTGCGCACGTCTGGCACGAGTTCGCCGGAAGGGTTGCGGAGAGCGAAGACCAGCTCGCCGTTGGCGCGCTGGAGCGTGAGCGATCCGAAGCTGCCGTAGCGGTAATGGACGACGCTGCCGGGCCGCAGCGGCCGGTCGGAGGGGATGCGAGGACCACGGAGGCCAGCGGTGGCATCGGCGAGAGCGGTCGCCAGCCGCACCGCCTGGGCGTCGTCGCCGGGGTACACGGTCACGAACTTGCCTATCTGGCTGTACGCGCCCAAGCCGTCGTTGAGGGCAGCGAGGGCGTCGGGGGAGGAGGCGGCCTTGAATGCGACCGGCTCGGCGAGAAGGTGGGGAAGGGTGCGACGAAGGGTTTCCTCAGCTCGGGCGACGCTGGATGAAACGTGGAGCTTCCACCCCTGGTCTGGCACCCGGAAGCGGCGATGGCGCACCGCCACCCAGCTCCCGGACGCCGGTGAGGAATACGACTCCACGTCCCACAACGAGGAGCCGCGAAGCGCGCCGACGATCACCTCTCGGTAGGCCGCCATCGCCAAACACCCTAGGGGCGGCCCTTCCAACCGAGTCGGGCCGGGGGCTAGGACCGGTCGCGGTCCCGGTCACGGTTCCGCAGCATCATGAACAGCGGCGCGGCCACGAACGACCCCGCCGTCACCGGGGCCATGGCCATGGAGGCGTTCCGCAGGCTCTCGTTGCCCGACATGGCGCTGAAGGCGAACGTAACCACGGCGAGAACGAACAGGAACACCGGGATGGCCACCAGCAGGTCGGACGGACGCTGCGGCCGGGCCGGGACGCCCGGATCGTCACGCAGGTGGGAGAGCGGGTCACCGTCCTCGCCCCCCTCCTCGTGCTCGTCCTCGAACCGGAAGGGGAGGCGAGGCCGGGGCGTGACGCCGATGGCGAGGTCGTACACGCGGCGCCGTTCCTGATCGCCCAGCACCTCCCAGGCCTGGTTGATCTCGGCCATCAGCGCCCGGGCCTCGTCGGGGGCGTCGGGGTTGGCGTCGGGATGGTGCTGCTGGGCCAGCCGCCGGTAGGCCCGCCGGACCTCCTCGTGGGTGGCGTGGGGCGCCACGCCGAGCAGCTGGTAGTGGGAGCGGCCCATCAGTACGCCGTGTGCGCCCGAAGCTCGGCGAAGGCGTCCCCAAGCCTTCCCAGCGTGTCGCGGTGCTCCGCCAACAGCCCGGGCCGGCCGCCGAGCCGCATGCGCCCCGCTCCGAAAGCGGCTGCCGGGGTGAGCTTCCCGTCGCTCACCGCGGCCGCCGTCTCGTAGTCCTGACGGACCTCGACGTCGGCCTGGCCCGGCCCCGCCTCCACCGCCACCCGTCCGTCGTCGAAGCACACCCGGTACTCCACGTCGCCCTCGGGCCCGCCGGTGACGACGTGGCGGACGGTCAGCCGCACGCCGGCAGCAGCGGCGCGCAGCGCCTCGCTGGCTGCCGCGGCGGCGCCCAGTTCGGCGAGCCACGCCGGCGAGAGAAACTGGGTCACCTCACCATGATTGCCGATCCGCCCCTTCACGACGCCGACGAGCGTGCCCACGCGCCTGAGCCCGACCCGATGTGGGAGGAGGCGTGGCACTTCGAGTTCGCCGCGGCGGACGGCCGCCTTGGCGGTTACGCCCGCCTCACGCTCCGCCCGGGGGAGAGCCGGGCCTGGTGGTGGACGGCGGTCGTGGGCTCGGATCTCCCGTTCGTGCTGGTCAGGGAGCACGACGTGGACCTTCCGAAGCCGGGTTCGCTCGAGATCCGCGCCGCCGGCCTCTGGGCCGAGCCCTACTGCGAAGCCCCGTTCGACCACTGGAGCGTGGGTCTGGAGGCGATGGCCGTTGCCCTGGACGATCCCGTCGAGGCCTACGGCCAGGAGCGGGGCCACCCCGTCCCGCTCGGGCTCGACATGGGCTGGGAGGCCGACGCCCCCGTCGCCGGCGGCCCGGGGGGTTACGCCCAGCCCTGCGCCGTGCACGGCGAGGTGTTGGTCGGCGCTCAGCGGCTGGCCGTGGACGGGACGGGCCGGCGCTGGCACACATGGGGCCGGCGGGACTGGTGGCGGCCGGACGTTCCCGCGGCCACTGACGTCGACCTCGACGAGCGCGGCCTGGTGCGGGCCGCACCCGGCCTATCCCCCCAGTTCCACGCCCCCGTGCAGGTGCCGCCCGCGGCCGGCGGCCCGTCCAGCCGGCTGGCTCGGGCCCTGTGCCGGGGCGAGGGTCCCCTCTGGACCTGGGTGGAGCGGCTTCAGCCCGCTTCGAGCACGATCGGCTGAACGGCGAGAACGGCCCGGCCGTCGGTGTCGCCGGTGAACTCGCTGGCGTCCCGGATGGCGTCCCATGCCTGCTGGTTGGCGGCCTGCCACGACCAGAACGACACGCCCTGTGCCCCTTCGGCCTGCGCCACCTGCATGAACGAGTGCAACTCCTCCCGGGGAGGCACGCCCCGCCGCCCTCCTTCGGGAGCGCCGTCGTAGGCCTGGCCGACCGGGAAGATCGGCTTCCCCAGGCCTCGCAGGTCGTTCATCGCCCCCTGCACGTCGGGCCCGGGCTGGCGGTTCAGCCAATAGACCATGGGCGCCACCGCGTCGAAGCGGCTGACGACCTCGGCGTAGGGGAAGAACGACTTCGTCCAAGGGGACGGCCGGGGCACGCAGGCGATGAGGGGGTAGCCCTCGCCGGCGCCGGCCCGCAGGGCGTCGCCGTACGACGTGGCCGCTTCCGCGCTCACTCTCGTGCCTTCGGACTGTGTCTCGATGTCCGCCGCGAACCCGTCGAGGCGGTGCCCGCCCGGAGTCCGGTAGTTGATGGCGGCCAGCCCCCGCTCCACGTCCGCGCCGGTGTCGATCAGGCGGGGAAAGTCCCAGCCGTAGATGCGGATGCCGGCGGCGTGGGCCTTGGGCAGCAGCTTGTCCAGCCACTCCCCGGCGTAGAACCCGTCCCAGGACGAGCCGGTGCGTACGTAGATGTGGGTGAGACCGACCTCCTTGGCCCGGTTGACGATCGCCTCCACGTCCCCCCCGTCGGACTTGTCGGGCTGCCACATCCACATGCCCTTGCCGTACGGGAGCTGCCACTCCAGGTTGACGATCTCCGCCTGCTCGGGCGGCCCTTGCAGCAGCCCGAGGCCGATGGAGAAGCCGAGGACCTTGACCCGCGAGACGGCCAGTCCCGAGGCGACCAGGGCCAGCACGGACACCAGCACCCACATCGCCACCGGACGGGCCCCGACAGATACGAGGCTCTGCGGCGACCGCGGCGGGCGCGGCTGGGGAATCGCGACCGGCTCGCAGCCGCGTTCCTTGTCGATTGTCGTCAGCACGTTGCTCTGCGGGTCGCACGCCGTGCCCCTGCTAGCCGGCGGTCAACCCCCCTCCCCGCCGGAAACGTTCGCCGCCGGGCGGGAAGTTCCCTTTTTCAATCTTCGCCGCGAACGATCTCCCGCTTGACCTCTTCGATGGCTTGGGTGACCTTTATGCCCCTCGGGCAGGCGTCCGTGCAGTTGAAGACGGTGCGGCATCCCCAGACCCGGTTGCGCCCGTCGAGGTCCTTCAGCCGCTCGGCGGTGGCTTCGTCGCGCGAGTCGAAGATGAACCGGTGGGCGTTGACGATGGCGGCCGGTCCGACGTACGCCGGTTGCGCCCAGAACGACGGACACGAGCTCGTGCACGCGGCGCACAGGATGCACTTGGTGGTGTCATCGTAGGCGTGGCGGTCCTCGGGACTCTGCAGCCGCTCCCGCTCGCCCGGCGCCGGCTCGCCCGCCACCAGCCAGGGCTTGACCGACTTGAGCTGGTCGAAGAAGCCCTCCATG
>DASUXN010000440.1:0-5213 GCA_036377875.1 Acidimicrobiales bacterium | reverse complement strand
TCACGTCGGGGGAGAGCGAAGGGGACCTCGCCCGGGTCACGGTGAGCACCGAGCTGACGCCGGGCGAGACGCTGCACGTCGTGAAGTTCCTGGCGTACGGGTGGTCGAGCCAGCGGTCGATGCCGGCGCTGCGCGACCACGTGCACGCCGCCCTGGCCGCGGCCAAGCACTCGGGCTGGGACGGGCTCGTGTCCGGCCAGCGCCGCTACCTGGACGACGTGTGGGCCCGGGCCGACGTGGAAGTGGAGGGCGAGCCCGAGCTCCAGCAGGCGGTGCGCTTCGCCCTTTTCCAGGCGGTGCAGGCCGCCGCCCGTGCCGAGCGGCGCGCCATCCCGGCCAAGGGGCTCACCGGACGGGGCTACGACGGCCACACGTTCTGGGACATGGAGACGTACACGCTTCCCGTGCTCACGTACTCGGTGCCCGAGGCGGTGCGCGACGCCCTGACGTGGCGCCACTCCACCCTGCCGCAGGCTCGGGCCCGGGCCGCCCAGCTGCGGCTGAAGGGGGCGACGTTTCCGTGGCGGACCATTCGGGGCGAGGAGTGCTCGGGCTACTGGCCCGCCGGTACGGCCGGCTTTCACATCAACGCCGACGTGGCCGACGCCGTCCGCCGCTACGTGGCCGCCACCGGCGACGCCGAATTCGAGGCCCGCGTCGGGCTGGAGCTGCTGGTCGAGACGGCCCGGCTGTGGCAGTCACTCGGCCACCACGACACCGAGGGCAAGTTCCGCATCGACGGCGTGACCGGCCCCGACGAGTACACCGCCCTCGTCAACAACAACACCTACACCAACCTGATGGCGGCCAAGAACCTCCTCGCCGCCGTGGACGCGGCCGGCCGCCACCCCGAGGTGGCCGAGCACCTGGGCGTGACCTCCGAGGAGCTGGCGTCGTGGCAGAGGGCGGCCCGGGAGGTCGTCGTCCCCTTCGACGAGGAACTGGGCGTCACCCAACAGTCGGCCGGTTTCACCCGCTACCGCAGGTGGGACTTCGAGGGCACGAAGCCCGAGGAGTACCCCCTCCTGCTGAGGTTCCCCTACTACCTGCTCTACTCCAGCCAGGTGGTGAAGCAGGCCGACCTCGTCTTCGCCCTCTACATCTGTGGCGAGTCCTTCGACCCCGACCAGAAGCGGCGCGACTTCGACTACTACGAGAGGATCACGGTCCGGGACTCGTCACTGTCGGCGTCGATCCAGGCCGTGGTGGCGGCCGAGGTGGGCCACCTCGACCTCGCCTACGAGTACTTCCGGGAGACGGCCATGGTCGACCTGCGGGACCGGGCCGGCAACACCGACGACGGCCTCCACCTGGCCTCGTTGTCGGGCACGTGGCTGGTTGCAGTGGCCGGGTTCGGCGGCATGCGTGACTCCGGCCCGACGTTGTCGTTCGCTCCCCGCCTGCCTGCGCCACTCACCCGGCTGCGCTTCCGTCTCCTGTACCAAGGCCGGCGACTGTGCGTTGAGCTGCTCAACGAGCACGCCCGCTACAGCCTCGTAGCAGGGGAGCCGCTGGAGCTGCACCACCACGGGAAGCCGTTCGTCGTGACCACCGAGTCGCCCAAGGTGCTGAACAACCCGGCCCCGCCGCACGTGAAGCCCGTCTCGCCACCCCCCGGCCGGGAGCCGTCCGGCTCCTGAAACAAGCGGCCTACCGGGCCGCCCAATTGTGGTACGTGGGATCCCAGGGGATGAGGGCGGCGCCGTAGGAGGTGGCCCGCTCGACGTTCGAAAACGTCAGGTTGACCGGCCCGTACAGGATCTGGGCCTGCACCAGGGCATCCAACCGCTGCGTGAAGTGCGGGTAGCGCTCGTTGAGCTCTTCCACCAGCGATCCCAACAGGACGACGTGGTCGAGATCGAAGACGTTGGCCAACGTCGCCAGGCCGAACGAGAGGATCCGCTCGTACTCCTCGATGACCTTGGCCACGAAGGCTCGGACCTCCGGGGTCTGTAACACCGGATTCGCCTCTCCGGGGACCCTTCCCCGGCCCACGACCACTTCCACGACGTCGATCAGCGTCCGCCGGGAGAATCGCCAGGCGCCCGGGGAGGCGAACGCGGCTCGGAGCTCGGCCACTATCTTGGCGTCGAGCATCTCGGCGATCGACGCCAGCCCTTCGTAGTTGACCATCGTCTCGAAGTGCAGCCCGAGCATCCCGCAGCCGCACCGGCGAAGCGGCGGGCGGGCGCCGCCCTCGGGCGCGAACACCGACGAAGGATGCAGGCCGACGTGGCCCACCTCGCCCGCTGCGTGGTGCGAGCCGTAGTAGATCGACCCGTCGAGGACGAACGCCGACCCCACCCCGGTCCCGACGTGGACGACGGCGTAGTTCCGCCAGTGGGGGTCGTGACCGTGCTGTGACAGGAGGAATCGAGCCGCGCAGCGGCAGTCGTTGTCCACGTAGATGCGGCGAGCCAGGTCGCGCCGCAGGTCGGAGCCGTCCCGGTCGGCGCCGATGCCGAAGGCCTCGCGGATCGCGTCCTTGCTCTCCGGTAGGGCCAGGAGGTGGCCGGCCACCTCGTCGGCCACGTCGGCGATGCCGAAGGGGGGCATCGGCTTGGCCAGGGTGCTCGTCGAGATGTCGACGACGCCGGGGACGCCGATCCCGATGGACGTGAGGTGGCCGGTCGGAGGCAACTTCGGCATGGCCCGACGGATCGAATCGAGGATCATGGCCGCCATCGCCGAGTACAGCTCCGGGCCGGACGGCTCCTCGTCGCCGTCGAAGGGCTTCGTCTGCAGCTCCACCAGCGTGCGGATGTTGGCGTAGTGCGGGACGTCGGGTGCTGCCGGCTCCGACGTGTCGACCTGGATGACGTCGCACGAGATCGACCGCCGGCCGATCCGGCACCCGACGAGAAACCGTCCTTGTGGAGCCGGTCTCGGGATCAGGTGGTCGACGTAGCGGATGGTCGCCTGAGCGCTGTCGCGAATGGCGACGACTGCAGTGGAGAACAGCATGAGGACACCGGCCAAGGCGAGGGCGGCCGGCATCGCGATGTACCGCGTGTTGGTGACCCACAGCCAGCCGATGGCAGTCAGGAACAACACCACGGCGAGGGCGACGAATTGCCTCGACCGGCCCTTGAAGGGATCGAGGATGATGGGAACGATCCGAGGCCAACCGCGCTCTTCTTGGACGGTCGACTCCATGTGCACCCTTTCGCCAGTTGGGCACGCTTGGCGGAGGAGCCTAACTCGCCGCCTCCGGCCCTGAACCGGCCGGCGTGTAACAGCCGGCCACGCCCGGAGACGGACGGGCATGTTCACTCTTCGTTCCCGTGCCGTCGCCCTCGCCGCCATGGCGGCCACCCTCGTGGTGGTGCCGTCGGCCGGCGTCTCGGCCGCCCCCGCCGTCGATCTCGCCGACTTCGTCCAGGTGTTCAACCGGGACGTCTTCGAGGTGTACGGGCCCAACCTCCTCAATCCCGACGCCGGCACCGACCCGGCCGCCCCCCTGTTCTCGAACGCGGGCGTCGCCCTCGATCTCTCGTGGGGCGAGTGGTCGGCCGCCGCCGCCACTTCGGCAGCCCGGGTCATGGGCGGCAGCGCCCACGCCCGCACCGACTTCCGCATCGACCTCGCCGGCCTGGTGCCGGGCGGGCTCTACTCGGTGTTCTGGGGCACCCTCGGGCCCGACTCCGAACAGCCCCTGTGCCCGGGCGTGGAGCGCACGCTGCCCCTCGACCGGGTGGGCGGGGGCGGCGGTCTCGACCCCAACTCGTTTCGGGCGGGGACCGATGGCGCCGCCACCTACCGGGGGCGCACAGCCGGCGACCTGTTCGAGGCCCAGCAGGTCTTCATCTCGATCGTGTACCGCCTCTACGAGGACCCCAGCAGCTACCCCTTCCCCAACCTGGGCGAGCTCCTGACGCAGGGCGACAACTGCCGCAGCAGCTTCGGCGAGGACGCCATGCGCCAGCTCCTCATCTTCCAGAAGTTTTGACCTGAGGCTGCCGCCCCACGCGCTCAGCCGAGCCGTTCAGCGGATCCTTTGCTTGAGGGCGCGGACCCGCCCGAGCGACTGGTCGATTCGATCCTCGGTAATCGTCCCCTTGCGGACCAGGTCGACGACCAGCTGGACGACGCGAGGAGCGATGTCCGGCTCGTAGGACCGAGGGTTGTTGTTGGCGAAGAGCAGGATGTCGACCCCCGCCTGCAGCGCCTGGCGCACGGCTGTGGCGAGCCCGTACTCGTCGCTGATGGCGCCCATCTGGAGGTCGTCGGAGATCACCGGTCCGCCGAACCCGATGTCGTCGCGGAGGATGCCGCCGATCGTCGGAGGCGAGAGGGTCGCCGGCCACTGCGCGTCGAGACGCTGGTTGAAGACGTGGGCGGTCATCACCAGATCGACGTTTCCCTCCCGCACCAGCGTGCGGTAGGGGTCGAGCTCGACCGGCGCCCACGTGCCGGTCACGTCGACCAGACCCAGGTGGCTGTCTCCGCCGGCGCTGCCGTGGCCCGGGAAGTGCTTCAGGGCGGTGAGGACCCGGGCCGCCCGGTGCTCCTCGACCACGGTCCGGGCATGGGCCGTGACGATCGCCGGGTCGGCCGAGTAGCTGCGGCCGAGGGCGCCGACGGCAGGACTGGCCGGATTGCGGTTCAGGTCGACGACAGGAGCGAAGTTGAGGTTGATGCCGGCATCGGCCAGCGTCCGGGCCGTCTGGCGTGCCTGGGCCCTGGTCTGGTCGGTCGAGCTCCGATCCGCCAGCTGCTGGGCGGAGATGGTGGGCGGGAAGCCGTACTGCTCCTTCAGCCGGTTAACGCGACCACCCTCCTGGTCGATGGCCACGAGGAGCGGGGACGCAGCCGCGGCCTGGAGCTCGGCGACCAGGGTTCGGAGCTGGCGGGGCGATTCCACGTTGCGCGCTCCGCCAGTGAGCACGTCGGCGTCGAAGAGGACCACTCCCCCGACCTCACCGGCACGGACCTGGCGGACGATGGGCGCCGAGTCGTCTACGTCCGTTCCCCGGAAGCCCACCATCACCAGCTCGCCGACCTTGCCGGCCAGTTCCTGCTCGTTCGGTCGAGGCACCTCGGTAGTCCCGGGCCCCGCCTGGGGGCCGGTCGGAGAGTTCCCCGATGCGCACCCGGTCAGGATTGCGAGCATCACCACCCAACGCACCCACCGCATGACCAGGCCACCCTAAGCCGCCGCCGCAGCCGCGGCGACGATCCATGTCGCTGCCGCTGCGGCCTGCGTGGGCGCC
>DASUXN010000439.1:0-2005 GCA_036377875.1 Acidimicrobiales bacterium | reverse complement strand
ATCCTCAGGGACGTCTACGGCAACCGGGTCCGACCCCTGAACGGGGTAGTGGCCGAGGGCGTGCCCGGCCACCAGGCCGACCCGTGCGGCGAGAAGTGCAGGTACGACCCGGCGCGGGCCATGGCCCTCGTGGCCGAGACGTTCGGGAACCGGCCCGTGCCCGAGGTGCGCATCGACTACGACGAGGACCCGACCCAGGAAGCGGTGGCCCAGGCCATCGCTGAGGACCTGCGGGCCGCCAACATCCCCGTCGCCCTCCGCCCCCACAGCTTCACCGAGTACGTCCGCTTCGCCGCCAGCGGCCAGCAGGAGTTCTTCCGACTGGCCTGGATCGGCGCCTACGCCAGCCCCGACGCCTTTCTGGGCCCGCTTTTCTACAGCGGCAAGCCCGACAACGTGACGGGCTACGCGTCCAACGACTTCGACGCCCTCGTCCGGGCCGCTCGGGAGGAGCCGGACAAGGCCAAGGCCGAGTACGTCTACCAGGTGGCCGAGAAGCTCATCATGAACGACCTGCCGGTCGTGCCCATCGCCCAGTACGAGACCCACACCCTTGTGTCGTCACGGGTGCGCGACCTCACCATGTCGGCCTTCGGCACCTTCGACGCCTCGCGGGTCAAGCTGACCAAGTAGCGGGTGCGATCCCGTTCAGCCGACGACGTTGCCGTACATCTCGCCCAGCGGGTCGGCCAGAAGCTCTAGGCGGGCGCCGTCGGGGTCCCGGAAGTACATCGACGTCCCGCTTTCCAGCATGTAAGGCACGCCCGCCTCGTCCAGTCGGGCCCGGGCGTGTTCCCATTCCTCGGGCGTGATGGAGATGGCGACGTGGTGGAGGCCCCCCAGCACCTCGGCGTAGGGCCCGACGTCGAGGCCGGGAAAGTCGAAGAAGGCGAGCAGGTTTCCGTTCCCGATGTCGAAGAAGAAGTGGTTCGAGCCCTTGTAGTCCCGGTTTTCGAAGATCTCGGTGAGCGGGAAGCCGAGGATGTCCTGGTAGAAGTGGACGGTCCGCTCGACGTCGGAGCAGAGCAACGCCATGTGGTGGATCCCCCGGCCGGTCGACGGCGGGCGATCTTCCTTCGGCTTCACGTAGGCCGTGCGGATGCGGCCGCGTTCGGCCTCGATCTGCTCCAAGTCGATGACAGGGTCGGTCATGGTGGCAGGCTCCTTCCGGTCAGGCTTCGAGGACGACGGCCAGGCCCTGGCCGACACCGATGCAGATGGCAGCGAGCCCCCAGCCGCCGCCCCGCCGACGCAGCTCCCACGCCAGCGTGGTCAGAATGCGGGCGCCCGAGCAGCCCAGGGGGTGGCCGATGGCGAGCGCCCCGCCGTTGGGGTTGACGATCGTCGGGTCGAGGTCGGGCCAGCCGGCCAGGCAGGCCAGGGCCTGGGACGCGAACGCCTCGTTGAGCTCGACCACGGCCAGGTCGGACCAGCCGATGCCGGCCCGCTTCAACGCGGCCTCGGCCGCGGCTACGGGCGCGATGCCGAACAGGGGCGGCTCGTTGGCCGCCACCCCCCGGCCCGCCATGCGGGCGAGCGGCATTGCGTCGAGCCGGTTGACGGTGGCCTCGTCGGCAAGAAGCAGGGCGGAGGCGCCGTCGTTCAGGGGCGAGGCGTTGCCGGCGGTGACGGTCCCGTCCGGGCGGACGATCGGTCGGAGGGCGGCCAAGGCCTCGGCCGACGTGTCGGGGCGGATGCTCTCGTCGCGAACGAGCGGAGCCTCGTCCAGCCGGACGACCTCGTCGTCGAAGCGGCCGCTGTCCCACGCGACGAGAGCCTTGCTGTGGCTCGCCAGGGCGAAGCGGTCCTGGTCCTCCCGGGAGATCTGGAAGCGGTCGGCCAGCAGCTCGGCGCCCTCGGCCAGGCGGATCGTCCAGTCGTCGGGCATTCGGGGGTTGACCATGCGCCAGCCCAGGGTGGTGGAGTGGAGCGTCTCGTCGTTGCGGGGAAAACCGGCGGCCGGCTTGGGCACCACCCACGGCGCCCGGGTCATCGACTCGACGCC
>DASUXN010000438.1:0-12897 GCA_036377875.1 Acidimicrobiales bacterium | reverse complement strand
GGCCTCCCTGCGCGTCGCTCCCATCGTCTACGCCATCGCCCGCTTCCTGCCCATCCGGCTGCTGTCCACCCTCCTCATCAAGCTCTCGAACGTGATCGCCCCCGGCAAGGGTCTCAAGCAGGGCCCGTTCGTGTCGGAGGAGGAGCTGCTGGCCCTGGCCGACGTGGCCGAGGAGGAGGAGGTCATCGAGCGGACCGAGCGGGCGCTCATCCACTCGATCATCGAGTTCGGCGACACCGTCGTGCGTGAGGTGATGATCCCCCGACCCGACATGGCCACCGTCGAGGCCCGGGCCAAGGCGAGCGACGCCATGGAGCTGTTCATGTCGGCCGGCTACAGCCGCATCCCCGTCTACGAGCAGGGGATCGACGACATCGTCGGCATCCTCTACGCCAAGGACGTCATGCGGGCCTTCCGCGAGCCCGGCGGCACCGAGAAGTCGGTGCGGGACATGGTGCGTCCCGCCCGCTTCGTCCCCGAGACCAAGCGGGTGGCCGAGCTCATGCCCGAGATGCAGAAGGACAAGATCCACATGGCCATCGTCGTCGACGAGTACGGCGGCACGGCCGGCCTGGTGACCCTCGAGGATCTCATCGAGGAGCTCGTCGGAGAGATCGTCGACGAGTACGACGCCGAGGAGGCGCCCGTCGAGCCGCTGCCCGACGGCGGTGTGCGGGTCAATGCCCGCATGCCGATCGACGAGGTCAACGACCTACTGGAGGCCGAGTTCCCCGAGGGCGACTTCGACACGGTCGGCGGGCTGATGCTCAACCTTCTGGGCCACGTGCCCCACGAGGGAGAGACGGTCGACATCGACGGCCACCAGCTACGGGCCGAGAAGGTGCAGGGCCGGCGCATCGGCCGGGTGCGCATCTCCAAGGTCGCCCGCCGCTCCGAGGGCGACGACGCCGACGAAGACGACGAGGAGTGAGCGAGGCCCCGCCCCAGCCGTTCCGGTCCGGGTTCGCGACCATCCTCGGACGCCCCAACGTGGGCAAGTCCACCCTGCTCAACGCCATCCTCGGCAGCAAGGTCTCGATCGTCTCCGACAAGCCGCAGACCACGCGAACCCAGGTGCGGGGCGTGCTCGACCGGCCCGACGCCCAGGTGGTGTACGTCGACACCCCGGGCATCCACAAGCCCAAGACAGCCGCGGGGGAGCGGTTCAACGCCACCGCCGCCCAAGCCCTCGACGAGCACGTGGACGTGGTCCTGTTCGTCCTCGACGCCACCGCTCCGCTGGGCCGGGGTGACCGGTTCGTGGCCGCCCGCGTGCCCGCCGACCGAGGCATCTGCGTGGTCAACAAGGTCGACAAGGCCTCCCGCAAGCAGGTGCTCGACCAGCTCGAAGCGTCCGCCGACCTCGGGCTGAGCGAGTACTTCCCGGTGTCGGCCGTCACCGGCGAAGGGCTGAAAGCGCTGGTGGACGCCATCGTCGCCCGCCTGCCCGAGGGGCCTCGCTACTACCCCGAGGGAACGGTCACCGACGTCCCCGATGCGTTCTGGGTGGCCGAGCTGGTGAGGGAGCAGCTGCTGGTCGTGGCCCGGGACGAGCTGCCCCACTCCATCGCCTGCCGGGTCACCGACTGGGAGTGGCCCCGCATCCGCTGCGAGATCCTCGTCGAGCGGGACTCCCAGAAGGGCATCGTGATCGGCAAGGGCGGCGAGGTGCTCAAGAAGGTGGGTACCGCGGTGCGGGCGCAGTTGGAAGAGGGCGCCTACCTCGAACTGGTCGTGCGGGTCGAGCCCGACTGGCAGCGCCGCCCCCACGCCCTCGACCGGCTCGGCCTGTAGGCCGGTTCAGTCCACGTCGGGCCGGGCGCGACCGCGCTTGACCTCGGAGCGGCGGCGCTTGTCGTCCAGGCGGGCCCGCTTCTTGGCCCGGGACGGCTTGGTCGCCACCCGCGGCGCCTCCACATGAAGGCCCTCGGCCAGGCGGGCGACCAGGCGCTCGAGGGCGAGCGCCCGGTTGCGTGCCTGTGAGCGTTCGTCGGACGCGACAACCCGCACCACGGGACCTAGCTTCTCCAGCAGGCGGGCCCGCTGCCGTGGCCCGAGCGACGGCGACCCGGCGACGTCGAAGCGAACCTCCACGCGGGTGTTGGCGGTGTTGGCATGCTGGCCACCCGGGCCACCCGAGCCGCTGAACCGCCATTCGAGCTCGTCGACGTCGATGGCGCACGACCGGCTCACCCGCAGCACGTCTCCCACAGTCGGTGTCTACCCGGCTGGTACAGTGGATGCAGCGCCTCCGGCGGAGGTCGGGGCGCGTCTTACGGCAAGGAAAAAGACGAGCACGTATGCCCGATAAGAACGCGACGATCACCACCTACCGCCTTCACGAGACCGACACCGGCTCGCCTGAGGTGCAGGTGGCCATCCTCACGGAGCGCATCAACCATCTCACCGAGCACCTGAAGGCCCACAAGAAGGACCATCACGGGCGCCGGGGGCTGCTGATGCTGGTTGGTCGTCGTCGCCGCCTGCTCGACTACGTCAAGCGAAACGACGTCGAGCGATACCGGGCGCTCATCGCCCGTCTCGGCCTTCGCCGATAAGGAAGATCGCACCTCCGAGCGGCCTCCGGGCCGCTCGTTTCGTTACACAATCCAAGGATCGGCAGTCGCTCAGGCGTCAGCTGCCAGTCGCCGGCTCCCCGGGAAGCGCCCGGGTGGCTGACAACTGGGAACTGGCTCCGTCGCTGCCCTGATCGCCGCATCCGGCAGGAAGCCGGGCGGCAAAAAGGAGCCATCCCATGGCGGAATCAAGCCCACTCGGAAACGTCGTCGTCTCCGGCCCCATCTCCGACACCGACCGGAGCCTCACGTTCTCGGCGGGCAAGCTCGCCCAGCTGGCCAATGGGGCGGTCGTCGGTCAGATCGGCAAGACGGTCGTGCTCGTCACGGCCACTGCGTCCAAGTCGCCCCGTGAGGGTGTCGACTTCTTCCCCCTCACCGTCGACATCGAGGAGCGGATGTACGCCGCCGGCAAGATCCCCGGCTCGTTCTTCCGCCGGGAAGGGAGGGCCACCGACCAGGCCATCCTCACCTGCCGCCTCATCGACCGGCCGCTGCGGCCGTCGTTCCCCGACGGGTTCCGCAATGAGGTCCACATCGTGGGCACCATCCTCGGCGCCGACCAGGAGAACCCCCACGACGTCCTGGCCATCAACACCGCCTCGGCGGCGCTGATGTTGTCGGGCATCCCCTTCGACGGGCCGATCGGCGCCGTGCGCCTGGCCTGGTCCACCGAAGGCGGGTGGATTCCCCACGCCACCTACCAGGAGGGCGACGAGTCGACCTTCGAGCTGGTGGTGGCCGGCCGGGCGTTGGAGAACGGCGACGTCGCCGCCGGAGGCGGCGGATCGGATATTGCCATCATGATGGTGGAGGCGGGCGGTACCGAGGACGCGTGGAAGTTCTACGAGACCGGGGCCCCCAAGGTCACCGAGCAGGTCGTGGCCGAAGGCCTGGAGGCGGCCAAGCGCTGGATCAAGGAGTCGATCGACCTCCAGCGCCAGCTCGTCGAGCAGATGGGCGGGCCCAAGTCCACCCTTCCCTTCGAGCGGGCCGTCGACTACGGCGACGACGTCTTCGAGCGGGTTTCGGCCGTCGGCACCGACCGCATCCTCAAGGCCAGCACCATCCTGTCCAAGGCCGAGCGCAACGAGGCCACCGACGCCGCCACCACCGCCATCCTCGCGGAGCTGGCCACCGAATTCGAGGGGCGGGAGAAGGAAGTGAAGGCCGCCGTCCGCTCCCTCCAGAAGAAGCTGGTCCGCAAGCGGATCGTCGAGGACGGCGTGCGCATCGACGGCCGGGGCACCGCCGACATCCGGCCTCTGTCGGCCGAGGTGGGGGTCATCCCGACGGCCCACGGTTCGGCGCTGTTCACCAGGGGCGAGACGCAGGTGCTCACCGTCACCACTCTGGGCATGCCCCGGATGGAGCAGATGCTCGACACCATCGGCATCGACGACTCCAAGCGCTACATGCACCACTACAACATGGCCCCCTTCGCCACCGGCGAGACGGGCTTCATGCGCGGTCCCAAGCGCCGGGAGATCGGCCACGGCCTTCTCGCCGAGCGGGCCCTCCTGCCGGTCGTCCCCGACGACGAGGAGTTCCCCTACACGCTGCGGCTCGTGTCCGACTGCATGGCCTCCAACGGCTCCACTTCGATGGCCTCGGTGTGCGGCTCCAGCCTCTCCCTGATGGACGCGGGCGTGCCCGTCAAGTCCCCCGTGGCCGGCATCGCCATGGGCCTCGTCTTCGCCGAGGGCAAGTACACGACGCTCACCGACATCCTGGGCGCGGAGGACGCGTTCGGCGACATGGACTTCAAGGTCGCCGGCACCAACGAGTTCGTCACCGCCCTCCAGCTCGACACCAAGATCGACGGCCTGCCCGCCGACGTGTTGGCGGGCGCCCTGGCCCAGGCCCACGACGCCCGTATGAAGGTGCTCGAGGTCATGAACGCCGCCATCTCGGCCCCCCGTGAGGAGGTCCGCGAGGGTGCTCCCAAGATCGTCAGCTTCGAAATCCCCCTCGACAAGATCGGCGAGGTCATCGGCCCCAAGGGCAAGGTCATCAACACCATGCAGCAGGAGACCGGCGCCGACATCAACGTCGACGACGCCGACGGGGTCGGACGGGTAACCATCGGGGCCAAGGACGGCGCTGCCGTCGACGACGCCCGCCGCCGCATCGACGCCATCCTCAACCCGCCCAAGGCGTCGGTGGGCGAGGTCTACACCGGCAAGGTGGTGAACATCACCAAGTTCGGGGCCTTCGTCAACATCCTCCCCGGCCGTGACGGCCTCATCCACATCTCCAAGCTGGGCAAGGGCAAGCGGGTGGAGCGGGTGGAGGACGTGCTGTCCCTGGGCGCCGACGTCGAGGTCCGGGTCGACGACATCGACCCCCAGACGGGCAAGGTCGCTTTGTCGCCGGTCAGCGAGCTCAATGGCGACGGGGCGCCTTCGGCGCCGCAGGCCTCCCGTTCCGACGAAGCAGGCCCTTCGGGCGCCTCGTCGGCGGGCGCCTCGTCGGCGCCCGGTGGCGCAGATCGGGAGTTCGTCTCGTTCGAGGACCAGTTCGACGCTGAGGCCCGGGCTCAGTTCGGCGACCTCGGACCGGCGGGCGAGCCCGCTGCCGCCGGTGGTGGCCGCAGCGAGGGTGATCGCGGAGCACCCCGCCGCAACCGTGACCGCCGCCGGCGCTAGTCGCTGACGGCGTGACCAGTTCGATCCTCACCAGCCGTCTGCCCAGCGGGCTGACGGTGGTCAGTGAACGCATGCCGGGATCCGGCGCGGTGGCCCTGGGGTTCTGGGTCGACGCCGGGTCCCGCGACGAGAAGCCGGCGGTGGCAGGCGCCTCCCACTTCCTCGAGCACCTCCTGTTCAAAGGCACCGACACCCGCAGTGCCCAGGACATCGCCGAGGCCATCGAGGCGGTGGGGGGGGAGATGAACGCCTTCACCACCAAGGAGTACACGGCGTTCTACGTCCGCCTCCTCGACGAGGACCTCCCGCTGGCCCTCGACATCCTGTCCGACATCATGTGGGCGCCCGCCTTCCGTGCCGAGGAGGTGGACGCCGAGCGCCAGGTCATCCTCGAAGAGATCTCCATGCACGAGGACGAGCCCGCCGACCTCGTGCACGACCTGTGCCAGGAGGCGCTCTACCCCGGCCATCCGCTGGGACGGGAGGTGCTGGGCGACCGGTCCACCATCACCGCCATGGGCCCCGACGACATCCGCGGCTACTTCGCCGACTACTACCGGCCCGGCAGCATCGTGGTGGCCGCCGCCGGCAACGTCGACCACCACGAGCTCGTGGCGGGCATCGACCGGCGCTTCGCCGGGCCCGACGGCGCAGGACCGGGTCGGTCCCAGCTGCCGCTGGACGAGGCGAGGCCCCTGGTGGTCAGCAGCCGCTCGACCGAGCAGGCCCACGTGGTGGTGGGAATGCGGGCCGTCGCCCGGGACGACGAGGACCGCTTCGCCTTCGCCGTGCTCAACCAGCTGCTGGGCGGGGGGATGTCGAGTCGGCTGTTCCAGGAGGTGCGGGAGAAGCGGGGGCTCGCCTACTCCGTGTACTCCTACCGCGGCGCCTACCTGGAGACCGGTCTGCTGGCCGTCTACGCGGGCACGTCGCCGGCGCGGCTGCCGACCGTGCTGGGCGTGATCAACACCGAGCTGGAGAAGCTCCTCCAGGAGGACATTCCGGAGCGGGAGCTGGCGGTGGCCCGCGGTCACGTCAAGGGCTCACTCGTGCTCTCCCTCGAGGACTCGTCCAGCCGGATGAGCCGCATCGGCCGAAGCCAGCTGGTGCACGACTCGGTCATGTCCATGGACGAGCTGGTCGAGCGCACCGCCGCGGTCACCGCTGCCGACATCAAACGGGTCGTCGAACGGGTCGTGGGCGGTCCGCGCTCGCTGGCCGTCGTCGGTCCCTTCGACGAGGAGTCGTTCGCCGAACAGGTGGCCTGAGGCCGGGGGAGAATCAGGGCTGGCCCTGATGCCGGCCCCGTCTGATTCGCCGTACGGTCCCATGCCATGACACGACGACGGGTGCTGATCACGGTCTCGGCAATGCTGACGGCGCTGGCGCTGTCCGGAGCAACGGCGGGCGCGGCGGCGCCCCCGTCGGTGCACGGCGCCGGCCTGGTCACCCTCTCGGACGCCTTCGGCGAATTCGCCGGCGATCCCGTGGTCTTCCAGGTGAGCGCCAGGGGAGCTGGGGCGGGGGCGACCGGGCACTTCAACGTCGTCCACGTCGACGACGCAGGCGGGCTCTACGCCCATGCCACCGGTGACGTCACGTGCCTGGTCGTGGACGGGACGGTGGCGGCCGTGACCGGGATCATCCGCCACGCGTGGTTCAGGGACTTCCCCGGCGCGGCGGTCGTCGGTGCGGCGGTGGCCATCACGATGGCCGATCACGGGTCGGACGACGCCCTCGGTTTCGACTTCGAGTTCTTCGGTTCGACGATCGCGCCGTGCGGGCCGATCCCGCCCTTCCTTCCGATCGAGCAGGGCAACTTCCTCGTCCGTTGAGGAGCCCTACCCGCCCGCCCGTAGGTAGGCGAGGACGGCCAGCACCCGGCGGTGGTCGTCCGGCTCGGGCAGGAGGTCGAGCTTGGTGAAGATGCTGCGGACGTGCGACTCCACCGTCTTGGCGTTCAGGCACAGCCGCTCGACGATGGCCTGGTTCGACCGTCCCTCGGCGATCATGGCCAGGACCTCCCGCTCCCGAGCGGAGAGGGTGGCGACGGGATCGCGGTTGCGCCCGGCGTTGAGCAATAGCCGTGCCACCTCGGGGTCCACCGCGGATCCGCCTGACGCGACCCGACGCACGGCATCGACGAAGTCGGCCAGCTCGCCGGCGCGTTCCTTGAGCAGGTAGCCGATTCCCCGCCTTCCCTCGCCGAGAAGTTTCACCGCGTACCGGGACTCGACGTGCTGGGACAGCAGGAGCACACCCACGTGGGGGTGGAGGCGCTTCACCTCCAGCGCCGCTAGGAGGCCTTCGGTTGTGTGCGTGGGTGGCATCCGGATGTCCAGGACGACGATGTCCGGCTGCTCGCTCTGGACCCGGGCCAGTAGGCCGGTGGCGTCGGCGAGCTGGGCGACGACCTCGCAGCCGGCGTCCTCCAGGATGCGAGCCACGCCCTGGCGCACGAGCGTGGCGTCCTCGGCCAGGATCACCCGCACGGGATCTCCGCCATGACCCGCGTGCCGTGCCCGGGTCGGCTCTCGACCACCAACTGTCCGTCGAGGGCGGCGACGCGGTCCGCCAACCCCTCGAGGCCCGAACCTCGCCGAGGACGGGCCCCGCCCAGGCCGTCGTCGGTCACCTCCACCCGTAGGCCGCGGTCGCAGGAGGCGATCGTCACCGTGACCGCCGACGCCCGGGCGTACTTGGCCACGTTGGCGAGCGCCTCGGAAACCACGTAGTACGCCGCCGCTTCGACCGGCGGTGGCACCTCGCCCGGGGCGTCGGCGGCAACCTCGACCGGCACAGGCGATCGCTCGGCCAGCGACTCCACCGCCGCGGCGAGACCCTCCTCGGTGAGGATGGCGGGATGGAGACCGCGCGCCAGCTCCCGTAGCTCTTGGAGGGCCAGCCCCAGCTCCTGAGCGGCCTCGTCCAGAAGGTGTAGGACGCCCGCATTCCCGGCGAAATCGACCGAAAGCTGGTTGCGAGCCATGGCCAGCGCGACCGAGAGCGTGACCAGGCGCTGCTGGGCGCCGTCGTGCAGATTGCGCTCGACCCGGCGGCGTTCGGCGTCGGCCGCCTCCACGATGCGAGCCCGCGAAGCCCGCACCTCGGCCAGCTGGGCCAGCACCTCGGCGTGCAGCTTCTCGTTCTCGATGGCCAGGCCGGCGGCCGCGCACGCCGCGTCGAGCAGTCCCGGCTCCTCGTGCAGGGCGGGGTCGTGCACCAGCGCCCCGATCCGCCTTCCGGCCCGGTGGATCACCGTCACCGCCCGCCTCGGGTCGTCGGTGGCGAGGAGGAAGGGCCGGCCGTCTCCGTCGACGTAGGTCTCCGAGGCGGCCATCCAGTAGGCGACCTCCACGCTGGGATCACCGAGAGCGCGGGACATGGCCGCCGGCAGCTCTCCGCCCGGCCTCTTGTCGCCCAGCTCCACCACCAGTTCGCCCACGCCCTGGTGCGCGAGCCGGCTTCGCAGGAGGCCACCGAGGAAGGCCAGCGGCACCGCCCAGATCGCCCCCTCCTCCAACCAGCCCCACTCAGGCCCCAGTCCAACCGGTGCTCCGAGCTCGGCGAGCCCGTTGGCGGCCGAGACGCCGCCGTACAGCAAGGCGGTGGGAAGGACGGGAGCCAGCATCCGGCGGGCGGCTCGGGTCCCCTTGCGCCAGTGGTCGACCAGGATCCCGCTGAAGGCGGCGATGGTCACCAACGTCGCTGCTATGACCACCGTTCGCAGGAGCCGCCACGCGCTGTCGTCGGTCGGCAGGGCGAGGAGGTTGTGGGGGCACTCCGGGCAACTCGACAAGTCGAGCACCGACACCCCGCAGACGATGACGACGTAGGACAGCACGACGACCACGCGCTCGAAGCGGGAACCGATCCGGCCGCTCGGGAACGCCACCGCCAGGTGGGCCAGGAAGGCGATGGGGAGGAGCACGACGACGAGGCCGGCGGTGAAGACGGCGGAGCTCGTGCCGGACCACACCAGCGCTCGGGCCAGCAGCCACACGAGGCCGGCCACGGTCAGGAGACGGCCGATGGTGCTCGCCGGGCGCCGGGCCCAGCCCAGGAACCCGGCGACCACGAACAGCACACCCACCGCCAGCTCCCGCAGGGCCTCGAAGGGCAGACCGTTCCCTCGGACTGCGGCGGGGAGCACGGCAGCGGCCAGGAAGACCATCGTGATCGCCGTCACCGCCGCCTTGGTCCGCCTCGTCATCCCGCCCCCAACCGCGCCGCCACCGCCGACCGACAGTTTCGCCCTTGTGGGAAACCCGCTTTCAAGCCGCCGATCGGGTCGACCGCGCACCTTAGCCCGACCTCCTTTCGGGACCGGTGACCACCGCAGGCCTGCGGCAAATGGAGAGGGCTCCACTAACCTTCATCCCGAGATGGCGATCCGGGTGGGGGTGTTCGGTGCAGGAGGCAGGATGGGCTCCCTCGTGTGCCGGACGGTGGCCGCCGACCCCGATCTCCAGCTGGTCGCCGCCATCGACCCCTTCCACGAGGGGCTCGACGTCGGCAAGGTCACCGGCGCCGAGGCGCCGGGCGTGCGGGTGTCGGCCGACGCCGAGTCGCTGCGTTTCGCCAAGGTCCAGGTGGCGGTCGACTTCACCACCATCGACGCAGCCCGGGCCAACCTCGCCTGGTGCGCGGCCAACGGCGTGCAGGCGGTGGTGGGAACGACCGGGTTCGAACCCGACGACTACGTCCGGCTGGAGGCGGCGTTCACATCCAGCAACTGTTTCATCGCCCCCAATTTCGCCATCGGGGCGGTCCTGATGATGCGCTTCGCCGAGCTGGCGGCCCGCTACTTCGAGACGGCCGAGATCATCGAGCTGCACCACGACCAGAAGGCCGACGCCCCGTCGGGCACCGCCATGCTGACTGCTGAGCGGGTGGCCGCGGCATCACCCGACTGGGCGCCCGACCCCACCAAGCAGACGCTGCTGGAGGGAGCGCGGGGCGGCCAGACGCCGGCCGGAATCCGCGTCCACTCCGTGCGCCTGCGGGGGCTGGTGGCCCACCAGGAGGTGCTGTTCGGCACCACCGGACAGAGCCTGTCCATCCGCCATGACTCCTACGATCGCAGCTCGTTCATGCCCGGCGTGCTGTTGGCGGTCAAGCGGGTGGCCACGCGGCCGGGCCTGACCGTCGGCCTCGACGCCCTGATCGAGGTCTAGACCTGGGGCTCACCCGGGCTGGGCCTGCGGCCCTCGCCGGACTCGTCCGCCTCCGCTTCGCGCTCGAGGTCCTCGATGTCCTCCATGGACATCTTCATGCGGCCCTCGACCCGGCCCGCCCACACGGAGAGGGCGACGAGCACGACGCTCACGGCCGTGGTGGTGACCAGGTTGCGATCGAAGAAGGCGACGAGGGACTCGACCGGGCTGGCCACCGCGTCGCCGAACAGCTTGAGGGCCACGACGGCGGCGACCGTGCCGGCCAGGTTGAGGGCTACGAACGCGGCGAAGCGCATGCCCGTCACCCCCGCCATGGCGCAGACGATGGCCCCCGGGAAGAAGAACACGGCGAAGTACCCCGCCTTCTGGAAGATCTTCTCCATCATGCGGGCGTAGCTGCCCAGGCCCGCCTTGACCTCCAGCCAGCGCACCGCGGCGTCGCCGTAGAACCGGCCCAGCAGGTAGTAGAGGGGGTCGGTGAGGGTACGACGGAGAGTGGCGACGAGCAGGAACGGCCAGAAATCGACCTCCCGGGCCAGGATCAGGTTGCGGTTGCGGGCTTCGAGGAGGATCAGCAGCAAGGGATGGCGAGCGGCGAGGGCGGGGGTGAGGGCGGTGGTGACGGTGCCGACGATGGCCAGGACGACGATCGGGCCGACGATGAGCAGCAGCTTCTTGCGGGACAGCTTGGGACGAGGCGGCTCCTCGCCCTCCTCGCCCTCCGCGTCAACGCCCGGCTCGGTCGACTCGTCCAACGGACTGCGACGTTAGGTGAGCGGCGGGGGCGGCGAGTTCACGGCGGCCCGCAGGTGGTCCTCCAGCTGGGCCCGACTGGTGTGGGCATTCAGGCCGCTGGTGGACGGCAGCACGTACGCAGGCCGCCCGCCGAACGGGGAGGGCTGCCACCCCGCCACCGCCTTGGCGTCGACCGCCGCCCGCCAGCCGGCCAGGCCGACGAACACGACCGCCCCCGGCCGCAGCCACTCGACCAGCGCCGCCACCCGGGCCGCCCCCGCCTCGTACTCGGCCCGGGCCAGGGCGTCGGCCGAGGGCGTCGCCCGTTTGACCAGGTCGGTCATGCCCACGCCGTCCACGAGGAGGGCGCGGAGGGGGTCCCGGGGCACGCTGACCACGGCCGCCGCCTCGGCTGCCCCCCAGAACCGGTTGGTGGGGCCGGCGTAGCCGAAGCCCGCGTCGGCCGCCACCAGGCTGGGGTTGAGGCCGCAGATGAGAGCCCACATCCCGACCCCCACGGTGTCGGGCAGGGTGCGGAGCCGTTCGACGGTGTACCGGCTCGCCTCCGGGTTCGCCTCGCAGACGCGAAAGCCAGCACCCGCCAGCAGGTCCTCCACCGGAACGGGCACGGGCTCGGGCGATTCGGCCAGATCTAGCTCGACGACGCGCCGCTCGCCGACCGCGCTCGACCAGTGCAGCCTGGCGAGCGCAACGGGAAGTCGAACGTCGAGTGGAGCGCGGAGGTGGGGGTTCACGGCAGCAGGCCCGAGAAACGACCAACCCCCGCCATTGCTGGCGGGGGAGGCCGGAGAGCAAGGTGGGCCAAACTCTCGATTCCAATATAAGCCCTTGCCCCTGGGTCCGGGTCAAGCGAATTGTGGTTCGGACCCGCTGGTAGGGTGCCGCCGATGACCCGTTTCGGAGCGGTGGTCACCGCCATGGTCACCCCGTTCGACGGCGACGGCGCCCTCGACCTCGACGCGGCCGTCATTCTGGCCCGCTGGCTGGCCGCCCACGGCAGCGAGGGCCTCGTGGTCACGGGCACGACCGGCGAGGGCCCCGTCCTTACCGACGACGAGCGGGCCGACCTGTGGCGTGCCGTGGCCGAGGCCGTCACCGTGCCGGTGATCGCGGGGTCGGGCAGCAACGACACCGCCCACTCCATCGAGCTCACCCGCCGGGCCGCCGGCTGCGGCGTGGCCGGGGCGCTCATCGTCACGCCGTACTACAACCGGCCGGCGCAGGTCGGGATCGAGGCCCACTTCCGGGCCGTGGCGGGGGCGACCGACCTACCCGTGATGCTTTACGACATCCCCGTGCGCACGGGGCGCAAGGTGAGCACCGACGTGCTCCTTCGGCTGGCTCGCGAGGTGCCCCAGATCGTGGCCCTCAAGGACGCCGCCGGTGACCCGGGTGCCACGGCCAAGGTGATCGCCGAGGCCCCGAGCGGGTTCGAGGTCTACAGCGGCGACGACGGGATGACCCTGCCCCTGCTGGCGGTGGGCGCAGTCGGCGTGGTCGGCGTGGCGACCCACTGGGCCGGCTCCCAGTTCGCAGAGATGATCACCGCCTTCTCGAAGGGGGACGTCGAGCGGGCCCGGCGCGTCAACGAGCAGCTTCTCGAGTCCTACGCTTTCGAGACGGGCGACGCCGCCCCCAACCCCATCCCGGCCAAGGCCATGATGCGGGTGCTGGGCCTGCCCGTGGGGCAGTGCCGTCTCCCGCTCGGCCCCGCACCCGACGGTGTGGAGGACCGAGCCC
>DASUXN010000437.1:0-3274 GCA_036377875.1 Acidimicrobiales bacterium | reverse complement strand
CGCCCCGTAGGCGCGACTTCTCCAGCTCCGACGCGTTGACGAGGTAGATGGTCGCCTGTCGGCCAGCACCTGCGCCCACCTGGTCCTGCGCCGAGCGCTCAAGTCACCGCTCCGGCCCCGAATCGGTGCATCGAGGCTTAGAGCGACGGCAGCTTCTGGGGGCGGCCGATCAGCTCCGCCAAAGGGTCGCCGGCGTCGTCCAGCCGGTCGGACACGGTTCGGATCGTCCAGCGATCGGGGCGGAGATCGGGATCGTCGAGCTCGTCCCAGCGGATCGGCACCGACACGGGAGCGCCGGGGGCGGGGCGGGTCGAGAAAGGCGTGATCAGCGTCTTGTTGATTGCGTTCTGGGTGTAGTCGAGTCGGGCCAAACCCTTGCGGCGGTCCTTGTGCCACTCCCAGCTGACCATCTCGGGAACGATGTTGCCGATGGCCCGGGAGATCTTCTCGACCCATCCCCGGGTGCGGTCGAACGTGTAGCCGGGGGCAACCGGGACCCAGACCTGGATGCCGCGCTTGCCCGTCACCTTGGGCATCCCGACCACGCCGAGGTGTTCGAGGGCGGTGCGGTAGAGGCGGGCCAGGACGACGACGTCGTCGAACGTGCTGGACGGACCGGGGTCGATGTCGATGAGAGCCCAGGTGGGCTGGTGGACGTCGGGGAGGGCCGACGTCCAGGCGTTGAGCTCGATGGCCCCGAAGTTGGCCATCCACACCAGGGCGGCAACGCTGTCCACCACCGCGTAGCACTCCGTCTCGCCCTCGTCGGCCTCGGCGTTGCGCCACTGCTTGAGCCACTCCGGCGCGTGGCTCGGGACTTCCTTGTGCCAGAAGCCGGGGCGGTGCACTCCGTCGGGGAAGCGGTGGAGGTTCACCGGGCGGTCGTAGAGGTACGGGAGCATGAACGGGGCGATGCGGGCGGCATAGCCGATCAGCTCCCGCTTGGTCACCGGCTGGCCGTCGTCGCCGGGGGGGAACAGGACCTTGTCGAGGTTGGTGACCTTGAGCTCTCGGCCCTGGACCGTCCAGAGGCCGCCCTTGGCGGGAAGGGCCTCGAGGGCGGACAGCTCGTCGTCGGTGGAGGGCTCCCACGTGGGGACGGCGGCGGGGCCGACGGGGATGGACGCCTCGCGGGCCGGCAGGTCGCTGCGCCACAGCGCCCGCGGGTTGGCCGCCACCTCGTCGTTGGTGAGCCCGCTCTTGACGGAGTGGGGATGGTCCTCGGGGTCCCACCCGGGTAGGGCGTGGTCGTCGTTCTTGTGGAACATCAGCCACTGCTCCTTGCCCGACGTGTCCCGGTCGCGGCGGATGAGCACGAAGCGGCCGGACAGCTTTTCTCCCTGGACGTCGAAGTGGAGCTCGCCCTTCTCGATGGCGGCGGCGGGATCGCCCGGCTTGGCCGGCTGCCACCGCCCCCAGTCCCAAACGATCACGTCGCCGCCCCCGTACTCGCCCTTGGGGATCACGCCCTCGAAGTCGAAGTACTCGATGGGGTGGTCCTCCACGTGGACGGCCAGCTGCTTTGCCGCCGGATCGAGGCTCGGGCCCTTGGGGACGGCCCAGCTGGCGAGAACCCCGTCCACCTCGAGGCGGAAGTCGTAATGGAGACGGCGGGCCCGGTGGCGTTGCACGACGAACCGGCCTGACGACTCGGGCTGCCCGTCCGCGCCGACGGCGGGGGCACCCTCGGGCTCGGCCGTTACCGCGAAGTCCCGCTTGGCCCGGTAGGTCTTCAGCCGCTCGGACGGGCTGCTCACGCCCTAGGTATACCGCCGAGGGCGCGCCTCCACCCCGCCCATTCTTGACAACACCGATCGGGAACGGTGATTAACTGAGGTGTGACTTCAGAGGCGGAGCCACGCGTCGCTCACATCGCGGGCCTGGAGCTTCCCCCCGAGGACGTCGAGGTCGTTCCCGAGCCGCGGGTGCCGATCGCCCTGCGGGTGGTCTACCTCGTCGCCGGGCTCGGTTTGTTCGTGATCGCCCTCGGACTGATGAAGTCGGGCGCGGCGGCGCTCATCCCTTCGCTCGAGGGATCGATCTTCACCGACAACTCGTGGAGCACGTTGGGCGCGGGTTGGCTGGGCGCCTGCATAGTCCTGTCCGGGTCGCCCGTGGCCACTTCCGCCCTGACCCTGCTCGACGGGGGGGCCATCGACCGGGCCCAGTCCTTCACCATGCTCGCCGGGTCAAGGCTGGGGGCGGCGTTCGTGGTGCTGGTGGTGGGGTTGATCTACGCCGTCCGGCGGATGGGGACGTCGGGCCGACGCGCTCCCGTATCGATCGGGATCCTGTCGCTCACCATGACGCTGGTCGTCTACGTGCCAGGGGCGATCGCCGGTTACCTGCTGCTCGACAGCGGCGTTTTCGACGGCTTCGACGTGGGCACGTCGCCCGGGCTCACGTCGGCGACCGACACCCTGTTCGGCTGGGCCGTCGACGCGGCGGAGGCGCTGCTACCAGGGTGGACGCTGTTCCCACTCGGGTTGGGCCTCCTCCTGCTCGGGTTCCGCCTCATCGACCTGGTCATGCCGGCGGTCGGCAGCCACCGCCTCGAGGAGGGGCCCGCCGCCTGGTACACCCGCAAGTGGCCGATGTTCTTCGCCGGCTGCGGCGTGTGCCTGCTGACCCTGTCGGTGTCGGTGGCGCTGACCGTGCTCGTGCCGCTCGTGGCCAGCGGGCGGCTGCGGCGGGCCAACACGCTTCCCTACATCGCCGGAGCCAACATCACCACCCTCGCCGACACGATGGTGGCGGCCATCCTCCTGGGGAACCAGGACGCCGTGCGGGTGGTGGTGGCGGTCACCCTGACGGTTTCGGCCTGGACGCTGCTCCTTCTGGCCTTCGCCTACCCGCTACTGCGCAGGCTGTGCCTGGGCGTGGCGCGCCGGGCGCTCCAGTCGCGGCCGCATCTGGCCGGGTTCGTAGCCATCCTGTTCGTCGTGCCCGTCGGCCTGATCGTGGCCTGAACGGGGTAGGAGCGACCCATGGTTAACGACGACCAGGAAGGCATGGCCGGGGCGGCGGGCGACAACGTCTCGTCCGGCGTGTCCGTCAGCGGGGTGGGCGGCCAGGAGCTCGGCACGGAAGCGGGGGTCGCCGACGAGGGGATCGGCGGCATCGACGACATCGTGGAACAGGCCCGGCGGACGGCGTGGGGGCGCAACGAGCCTGCCTTCGCCGACGACCGGGCGGACGACGAGCGGGCCTGAAGCTCCCCGCTCCGACCGAGCGGCTGATCCTGCGGCGGTGGAGGTCGTCCGACCACGAACCG
>DASUXN010000436.1:0-8847 GCA_036377875.1 Acidimicrobiales bacterium | reverse complement strand
CATCCGCTACAACCGGGTCCGCGTGGCCCTGTCCACCCACAGCGAGGGCGGGATCACCGCCAAGGACGTCAGCCTCGCCTCGGCCCTGTCCGACCTGGCCTCCGACAGCTAGCGGCCGGCCCGTGCCCCTCTCCACCGGCGTCGTCGGGCCCGTCCCCGGCGGCAGCGATCCCGAGGACTACGACAAGCTCCGCCGCCGGGTCCTGTGGACGTTCCCCTCCGGCCTCTACGTCCTCGGTAGCCGCGCCGGCGAGCGCCGCAACGGCATGACGATCAACTGGGCCTCCCAGGTCAGCTTCGACCCCAAGCTGGTGGCGGTGTCGGTGGAGACCACCGCCTACACCCACGAGCTGATCGTCGAGGGCGGCGTGTTCAGCGTCAACCTGGTCGACCGGGAGGACAGGGCCATCGTCCGCAAGTTCACCAAGCCGGTGGAGGTCGACCTCGAGGCCCGCACCCTGAACGGCTTCCCCTTCCACGACGGTCGTACGGGAGCGCCTCTTCTCGACCAGGCGGTCGCCTACGTGGAGTGCGAGGTCCGCCAGCGGGTGGAGCTCGGCCGTGGCGGCGGCGGCCCGGGCCACTCGCTGTTCCTGGGCGAGGTGGTCGACGCCGGCTTCCAGAAGCCCGAGGAAACGCCCGTCCTGCGCATGGAGGACACGCGTATGAACTACGGCGGCTGAGGACAAGGCCCCTGCGGCTCGCCACCTTCAACGTCCTCCACGGGCGGTCGGTTGCCGACGGCCTGGTCGACGCGGGCCGGCTGGCCGAAGCATGCGCCTCCCTCGACGCCGACGTCCTGTGCCTCCAGGAGATCGACCGCGGCCAGGCCCGCTCGGGCGGGGCGGACCAGACGGGGGCGGTGGCGGAGGCCCTGGGCGCCGCCGCGTGGCGCTTCCAGCCTGCTCTGGTCGGGGAGCCGGGCCGGGTCTGGCGGGCGGCCACCGGCGGAGCGGGGGAGGAGAACGAGCCCGGCTACGGCGTGGGGATCGTCTCCCGGTTGCCCGTGGAGAAGTGGCACGTGCTCCGCCTGGCCCCGGCGCCGGTGCGCGCGCCGGTGTTCGTCCCCGGCGGCAAGGGGCGGGCCATCCTCCTGCCCGACGAGCCCCGCCTCGTCCTGGCCGCCCAGCTGCCCGGCCTGCTGGTGGGGACTACCCACCTCTCGTTCGTCCCCGGCTACAACCTCCTCCAGCTGCGGCGGGCCACGAGGTGGCTGGCGAAGCTCGGGCCCGGGCCGTGCGTGCTGCTGGGCGATCTCAACGTGCCCGGGCCCTTCCCGGGCCTCGCCTCGGGGTGGAAGTCGCTGACCAAGGCCCGCACCTACCCGGCCGACCGACCCGCTCTCCAGGTCGACCACGTGCTGGCGAGGGGAGCGCTGCCGCCGGTGCGGCGCACGGCCACCCGCCGCCTTCCTCTCTCCGACCACCTCGCCGTGATCGTGGAATTGGGCGACGGCCCGAATGTCTCGAAACCGTAACAATTTCGACGGCTGATCGTCGCATCGTTTTGCGAGTCTGTGTTGGCGCCACTCGGCTTGGCGCTATTGGCGCGGTCGGTGCGCCACAGTTTGAATCATTGTTGCCGACACCTATTTCATAGGGTGGAGTCGTGTCCGGAAGGCATCAGTGCAGCTCAGCCCAGGTACAAGGGTCGCTAGAGCACCGGCGAATCTAGGTGCGAATACGCTCTACCTATTGCACGTATATTGCGGCGAAGAGGCGCAAATGCGAGACTGCAGCAGACCCCGTATGTAGCGGGGCAAGCATCATCTGAGAAGGAAGAAGGTGGGAATGAATCTTCGGAGAAAGGTAGCGGTGGCCTTCGGATCGGCCGCCACTGCCACGGTCATCGCCGGGGCGGCTGCATTCGCGTGCACCAACCTGGCGACGCTGAACCTCTCGAGCGCTGCCGGCAAGGCGGGCGACACGGTCACCGTCACCGGCTCGTCGTTCCGGGTGAACAGCCAGAACGTCGCCAACAGCGACGCTGTCGTCCTGCACTGGAACGGCGTCGACGGCGCCACCCTGGCCCAGGTCCAGCCCGACAAGGCCGGCAACATCTCGGCGACCTTCACGGTCCCCGACGGCCAGCCCGGCTACTACGTCATCGTGGCCACCCAGCGCAACGCCAACGGCCAGGACGCTTACGGCACGCCCGCCCGGGCCAGCTACCAGATCCTCGGCCCGAACGGCCAGTCCGTCGTTCAGCCCGCTGGCTCCACCGCTGGCACCGTCGGCACCGAGAGCTCCTCGTCCGGCATCATCGCCCTGACCGTCGGCCTCGGCGCCCTTGGTCTGGCCCTGTTCGGCGCTGGCTTCATCGCCTTCGTCCGCCAGGCCCGCCGCGCCCCCGCCGCTGCGACGGTGCGCAAGTAAGACCAACGTTCGGTTAGCGAATAACCGAATAGCAGTACCGCAGTAACACAGAGGCCCGGTCCCCGATTGGGGACCGGGCCTCTTCCATTTTCTCCGCTCGATGTGCCCTGGTCAGTGTCTACAACACCTATTGAGCAGCGAGCACGTTGCTGCAAGCGTGGTGGTGTCTAGGTTCGTCTAGGGGGGAGGAGATACACCGCGTGATCATCCGCGCTCGTAAAGATCTCCGGCGGCAGAGATCGGTAGCCATCAAGATCGGAGTCGGGGCGGCCGCGTGCGCCGTCCTGGCCCAGGGAGCGGCGTTCGCCACCGACGCCCGCAGCCCTGGTGCCGTGACGAAACCCGTGCACGCCACCAAGCAGGATCTGGCGCCGGGCCGGATGTACTCCAGCCCCGCCTTCGCCATCGACCCCGAAGATCCGCTGCGGGTGGTGGCCGGCTTCGCCGATCTGGGTACCCGGCGCTGCGGCCTGCTGCGCTCGACCGACGGCGCCACCACGTGGACTCTGGCCGAGGCGGCGCCCGGCACCTCCTCGTACCCGTTCTGCTCCCAGAGCCAGGGCGGCGTGATCCAGGCGCCCGTGGCCTTCGGGCGGGAGGGCACCCTCTACATGGCCCTCGGTGGCTGGGACGACCAGGACGGCGCCCGCCCCGGCGGGGCGATCCTGCTGGCCCGGTCCGACAACCTGGGCGACTCGTGGGAGACGGTCGAGGCCTACTCGGCCCGAGGCAAGACCGGTGACGCGGCGGAGAACGTCCGCCCCGTCCACACCCTGGCTGTCGACACCGAGTCGGGCAGTGAGGACATCGTCTACATCACGTTCAACGTGTCGAAGCCCGGGTTCACGGCGCCCAACCAGGAGCCGTCCCGGCCCATGGTCGCCGTCTCCCGCGACGGTGGTCGCACCTTCGCCGCTCCCACCGACCTGGCCGGCAACTTCTTCGAGCCCCAGGCGCTGCGTGACCAGGCACTGAGTGCGGTGACCACCACCACCGCCGCCCCCAACGCCTCGACGACCACGACCACGACGCCGGCGGCCGGCTCCCGGGCGGCGACGCCCAACCAGGCCGCCAACTTCGCCGGCAGCAGCGGGCGGAACCACATCCACGTCCGGGTCGACGGCAAGGGAACCGCCTACGTGCTGTGGCTCTCGGGCACGGCCAACGTCTCGCCGTCGCCACCGTCGGCGCAGATGCTGTCCAAGTCGACCGACGGCGGCCAGACGTGGACCACCACCATGGCCATCCCGTTCAACTACGACAACGCCTCGCCCCGGGCCGCGGTGACCCGTGAGGGCGTTATCCACATGGTCTACGGGCGCAACCCCACACCGGACGTCAGTGGCGGTGGCGAGATCTACCACCGCTCGTCCACCGATGGCGGGGCCACGTGGACCGAACCCAAGGTCATCACCGATGACCCGCCCGCCGGCATGTTCGGCCAGTACTTCCCCAACATCAGCATCGCGGCCAACGGCCGGGTCGACGTGGTCTGGTGGGACACCCGGGACGACGTCGGCATCCGCTCCAACGACGTGTACTACTCGTACTCGACCGACGACGGGAAGACGTGGAGCAAGAACCGGCGCATCACCGATCGCAGCGTCGACCGGCGCTACGGCGTGTGGGGCATCAACTACGACATCAACTCGCCTCCGGGCGTGGGCTCCACCGAGGAGTACGCCATCTTCGGCTGGGACGACACCCGCAACACCGACGTGACCAGGGCTGAGTACGCCACCGGCTTCGGTGCCGGCACCCAGGACATCTTCACCGCCGCCGTGCAGTTCGAGGCAGTGGGCGGAGGCACGTCGGCCACGGCCAAGGTCCTGCTGGCGGCCACCGCCGGGCTGGTCGTGGTCGGGCTCGTCCTGCTCCTGGTGGCCATGTCGGCCCGCCGCAAGAGCGGCCCGCCGACCCCGAAGAAGGCCGCCGCCGGAAAGGCGCCCGCCAAGGTCTGAGCCGCGAGGTAGGTAGGGCAAGAGGCCCGGCGCCCCAGCTCAAACGGGGGCACCGGGCCTCTGCGCGCCGGGGGTCGCTACCCCCATTCCCTCCGGCCGACTTTGGGCGTATGTTCGATCCCGGCCGGGCCCGGTTGGCTAAGGGCCCGCGGGAAGGAGGGGCCCATGACCACCGACGACGCCGCCAACTACCGGCGCATCCCGATCGAAGTGTTCAACGAGGGGAACTTCGACCGCGTCGACGAGCTGTTCACCGACGACTACGTCGAGCACGCTCCGCTACCGCCAGGGTGGCCGGAGGGTCGGGAGGCGGTGAAGGCGTTCGCTGCCGCCCTCAAGGAGGGCTTCCCGGACCTCGAGTACGAGATCCTTCAGCAGTACCAGGACGGCGACATGCACATCGGCCTGATCAGAGCCACCGGCACCATGAGCGGTTCGTTCATGGGCATGCCGGCTACCAACAAGTCGGCCACGTGGGACGAGGTCCACATCGGCCGCATGCGGGATGGACGCTTGGCCGAGCACTGGACCGTCATCGACCAGCTCAAGATGCTGCAGGACCTCGGCCTCACCCCATCGCCACCGGGCGCGTAGCCGCCCAGCACGCCCGGGTCGGCTGGAGACGACCCACAGAACGCGCAAACGGGCCGGCAGCCGCAGATGCGGCGCGCCGGCCCGTTGGCTGCGCAGGAAGAACTAGGCGGAGCTGGTGGCGCCGGCGGGAACGTGGCCGTCGCCGTCGAGGGGCGGGATGTCGGCCGGCTGCTTGACACCTACCAGCAGCTCGTCGAGCTGCTCGCCTTCGAGGCTCTCCACCTCCATGAGCGTCTGCGCCACCTGGTCGAGCAGCTCCCGGTTGGCGAGGAGGGCCGACTTGGCCCGCTGGTCGGCCCAGGTCAGGATGGCCTGGGTCTCGCTGTCGACCAGAGAGGCGATGCGCTCGGAGTAACCCGGGCCCCACTCGCCCTGGTAGCCGGGGGTGAACGGCTTGATGATGTAGGCGCCCAGCTTCTCGCTCATCCCGAAGTCGCCGACCATGCGCCGGGCCAGCGACCCGGCATGCTCGAGGTCGGCGGTGGCCCCGGACGACACCTCGCCGGTCACCAACTCCTCCGACGCCCGTCCGCCCAGCATGGCGGCGATGCGGTCGAGCAGCTGGCTCTGGGTGACGGTGGCCTGGTCGCCCTCGGGGACGAGCCAGGTGAACCCGCCGGCGTGGCCGCGGGCCACGATCGACAGCTTGCCCACCTTGTCCGCGCCCGGCAAGGCCGTGGACGTGATGGCGTGGCCGGCCTCGTGGTAAGCGATGCGGTGGCGGTCCTGGGGGCTGAGGATGCGGCTGCGGCGCTCGGGCCCGGCCACGACCCGCTCGATGGCCTCGAACAGGTTGCGGTTCTCGATGACGCTCGAACCCCGGCGGGCGGCGAGCAGGGCGGCCTCGTTGACCACGTTGGCCAGGTCGGCGCCGGTGAAGCCCACCGTGCGCTTGGCCACCGCGGCGAGATCGACCTCGGGCACCAGCGGCTTGCCCCGGGAGTGAATCTTGAGGATCGCCTCGCGTCCCCGCACGTCGGGACGGTCGATGTTGACCCGGCGGTCGAACCGGCCCGGCCGCATGAGGGCCGAGTCGAGGATGTCGGGGCGGTTGGTGGCGGCCAGCACGACCACGCCGCTGCCGCTCTCGAACCCGTCCATCTCCACCAGCAGCTGGTTGAGGGTGGCCTCCCGTTCGTCCTGGCCACCGACGGCCATGGCGGTACGGCCTCGGCCGACGGCGTCGAGCTCGTCGATGAAGCAGATGCAGGGGGCCGCTTCCTTCGCCACCGCGAAGAAGTCACGGATACGGGCGGCGCCGACGCCGACGAAGATCTCGACGAAGTCCGAACCGGACATGGAGAAGAAGGGCACGTTGGCCTCGCCGGCCAGGGCCCGGGCCAGAAGCGTCTTGCCGCAGCCCGGGGGGCCCGTCAGCAGGATGCCCTTGGGCACCGAGGCGCCCATGGCCAGGAACTTGCCGGGGCTGCCCAGGTAGTCACGCACCTCGGCCAGCTCCTCGATTGCCTCGTCCACGCCGGCCACGTCGGCGAAGGTGATCTTCGACTCGCCGGTGGCCACCCGCTTGGCCCGGGATTTCCCGAACGCGAAGGCGTCGCCCATCCCTCCTCTCCCCAGAGTGAGGAACAGGATGATGAGGCCGTCCACGACGATCAGGGCGGGGAGGATCATGGAGGCGGGCACCACCAGGTTCTTCAGCGGCTGCTGCTGGACCTTGTAGGCGACGCCCGCGTCCTCGAGGGCGGACGTGAGGCGGGAGAAGATCGTCTCCCGGCCCGCGGCCACGGCGACCCAGTACTCGCCCCGGTCGTAGCGGCCCACGATGCGCTGGTCGGACTCGAGGATGGTGGCCGACTGCACCCGGCCCTGGCGCAGCAGGGTGACGAACTGGTCGATGCGCAGCTCACGACCGTCGCTGCGAGGGTTCGACCACCACAGCAGCGTGGCGTAGAAGCCGATCAGCACGGGGAGGGCGATGATGCACAGCAGCAGGCCGCGCTTGCGCATCTGCGCCTTGCGGTCGGCATCTCCAGCCGGGCCGCCCGACCCCTTGGGGTCGTCGCCCTTCTTGCGCTTGGGTACGTCCGGCTTGGGCGGGCGCCGCCGGGTGTTCTGGGCCATGGAGTCGGCCTCCTTCGAGCAGGCTACGGACGAAGCAGTGGAGCAGGCTCCGTTCCGCCGGCCGAAGTTGGCCGCCTGCCGGCGAACGGGATCAGTTTACAACGCACCCCCACCCGACGGTATGGGGTGAAACCCTGAGACGAGCCCTACGAGCCCCTGAGGTGTGAATCACTTCCGGTGTTGCCGCACTGGCGCGCGGGAACAGGCCAAGGTCGGGGCGCAGCCCCGACCTGGCGGATTAGGCGGCCGGCTCGAGGATGACCTTGTGGCCCATGGCTTCGAGCTGCGCAACCAGTCGTCGCTGGTGGGCCGTACTTGTCCTGCGCTTGTCGAAGAAGTCGCCGCCGAGGTCGTCGTAGGTCTGGCCGGTGGACAGGAGGTGCCAGGCGATGACCAGGATGGAGTGCCCGACGGCGACGGCCGCTCTCGCCGTCCCCCGGCGGCCCCGGATGCGGGCGTAGTGGGCGCCGAGGTAGGTGCCCTTGGAGCGACCCGCGGCCTGGGCAGCCTCGATGAGGGCGATGCGCAGCCACTTCGAGCCGTAGCGGGTGTGCCCCGAGCGGTGCTTGCCGGCGGACTCGTTGTTGCCGGGGCACATGCCCGCCCACGACGCGAGGTGGCCGGCGGTGGGGAAGCGGGACATGTCGGCGCCGATCTCAGCCAGGATCACCTGGGCGGTGCGGACGCTCACGCCCGGGATCCCGACGAGGAGGGTCACCGCCGCTTCGTGAGGGCCCTGCAGCTCTTCGATGCGCCCGGTCAGCTCGGCGATCGTGGCATCGGCCTGGTCGATGCGAGCCAGCATGGCCCGGCACAGCAGGGCGTGGTGCTCGTTGAACCGCCCCGCCAGGGCGTCTTTGAGCTGGGGGATCTTGGAGCGCATCCTGCCCTTGGCCATCTCCGCCAGCGCCGCGGGGTCCCGTTGGCCGGCGATGAGGGCGTCGATCATCTCCCGGCCCGATTGGGTGAGCACCGACGACGCCACCGAGGACAGCTTCACCCCGGCGTCCTCGAGGACCTTGTGCAGGCGCTGGACCTCCCGGCCCCGTTCCTCGATCACCGACTTGCGGTAGCGGGTGAGGTCCCGCTGCTCCCGGGTGGGACGGGGAGGGATGAACGAGGGGCGCACCAGGCCGTGCTCGAGCAGCTGGGCCCCCCAGCAGGCGTCGGCCACGTCGGTCTTGCGACCCGGGACGTTGCGCATGTGCCGGGCGTTGATCACCCACACCGACTCGATCGCCTCCTCCAGCACCCAGTGCACCGGCTTCCAGTAGACCCCGGTCGCCTCCATGCCGACCAGCGTCACGCCGCGCTCGACGAGCCAGTCGGAGAGAGCCTCGAGCTGGGAGGTCGTCGTCGCGAACTCCGCCACCTCCTCCCGGCGACCGCCCGCGCCGTCGGGCACGCGGGCGCAGGCCATGACCGTGTCGCGGTGCACGTCTAAGAACGCGCACCGCTCGACAACCACTTGCATCGTCATCAACCCCTTCCGGACGGCAGTCGTCAGCCGCTGGGCCGGATGGGGGCCTCGTCATGAAGAGTCTGAGGTTCGTGCTCGTGGCAACAGGACGGAGCGCCCGAGACCCCCGCGTCAAGCTAAGAACGGGCTCCGAGCGCCATAGAGGATCGACGTCTGCCCGGCCAGCAGCCCGATTCTCATTCGCCGAGGGCGGCCCCGCCAGGGGCCATGGGAGCTAAGCCTCGATGCACCGATTCGGGGCCGGAGCGGTGACTTGAGCGCTCGGCGCAGGACCAGGTGGGCGCAGGTGCTGGCCGACAGGCGACCATCTACCTCGTCAACGCGTCGGAGCTGGAGAAGTCGCGCCTACGGGGCG
>DASUXN010000435.1:0-8227 GCA_036377875.1 Acidimicrobiales bacterium | reverse complement strand
GCTCGGCATGCTGCGGGCCGTCGGCCTGAAGCGGAACCATCTGGTTCGGGCGTTCGGGGCCGAGGGGGGCGTCTACTCGGCGCTGGCCGGACTGGCCGGCGCGGTGGTGGGCGTGGGCGTGGGACGGGTCGTGGTGATCGCGGCCGAGCGGGTCTTCAACGCCGGCGAGGACGAGAGCGCCCGTATCGCCCTGCAGTTCACCGCCCGCCCGTCCAGCCTGCTGGGGGGCATGGTCATCGGCGGGGTCATCTCGCTGCTGACGGTCTGGGCCGCCAGCCTGCGCATGGGCCGGCTGAACGTGATCCGCGCCATCCGCGACCTGCCCGACCCGCCGACCGCGCGCAGCCGGTCCCTGGCCCTCGTCGCCGGCACCCTCGGGCTCGTCGCAGGCGGTGTCCTCCTGGTCGGCGGCCTGAGCACCTCGAACTGGTTCGGCGTGCTGGTGGGCGTCCCCCTGGTGGCGGTCGGCTCGATCCCGCTGCTGCGGCAGATGATCGGGGCCCGGGCGGCCACCTCCGGTGCGTGCGTTGTCACCCTTTTGTGGGGGGTGACGTGCTTCACGATCTTCCCTGACGCCTTCGAGGGCACCGACATCCCGACCTTCGTCGTCCAGGGGATGATCCTCGTGGCTGCGGCCGTCGCCCTGGGCGCCACCAACGCCGGGCTCGTGGGCCGGGTGGTGGCCAAGGTGGCGGGGCCGGGCCGCAGCCTTGCCCCCCGGCTGGCCTTCGCCTACCCGGTCGCCCGCCGCTTCCGCACTTCGATGCTGCTGGGCATGTACGCCCTGATCGTGTTCGTGCTGACGTTCCTGGCGGTCTTCTCCGAGCTGTTCAACGCCCAGGTGCCTCGTTTCACCGAGGAGTCGAGCGCCGGGTTCGACCTGGTGGTGGACTCCAACGCCACCAACCCGGCCACCATCAACACGCTGCTGGCCGAGCGCGAGGTCGACACGGTGGCACCCATCGTCCGGGGATTCCCCCGATTCTCCGCCGCCTTCGAGCCCGAGCCGACGGCGTGGCCGATCTCGGGATTCGACAAGAGCTTCCTCGACTACGGCCAGCCGAAGCTGGCGGCCCGCCTCGACCGGTTCGGCAGCGACCGTGACGCCTGGCTCGCCCTCTTCGACACCGAGGAGCTGGTCTTCGTCTCGGACTTCTTCCTCGACGAGGGCGGGGGCCCGCCCCAGGCCCGCATCGACGTGGGCGACCGCATCACCGCCTTCAACCCCCAGACCAACGACCGGCGGGACTTCACCGTGGCCGGCATCCTCAGCTCCGACTGGCTCGACATGGGTGTCGTGACCGGCGCCCCCCTGGCCCGGGAGTTCCTGGCCGCCGGCGCCGTGTCGAACCGCCACTTCGTCGCCTTGGACGACGGGGTCGACGTCGACGAGGCGGCGCAACGCCTGACCGGAGACCTGGTGGAGAACGGGGTCAAGGCCGACTCCATCGAGTCGATCATCCGCCTGCGCCTCCAGCAGCAGGAGGGCTTCATCAACCTGATGCAGGGCTATCTCGCCCTCGGCCTGCTGGTGGGCATCGCCGGCCTGGGTGTGGTCATGGTCCGGGCGGTGCGGGAGCGGCGCCGCCAGATCGGCATGCTGCGGGCCATGGGCTTCTCGCGGGCGGTCGTCCGCAACGCCTTCCTGCTCGAAGCCGGCTTCGTGGCTGTCCAGGGCATCTTCGTCGGCGTGGTGCTGGCCCTGATCGTGAGCTTCCAGCTCCTCACAAACTCCGACGTGTTCGGCGAGAGCCGGCTGGCCTTCTCCGTGCCGTGGCTGGCCCTGGGCATCCTCCTCGCCGCCGCCCTGGCCGCCTCCTTGGCTGCGACCGTCGCACCCGCGGGGCAGGCCTCGCGCATCCGGCCCGCCGTGGCCCTCCGCATCGCCGAATAGCTGTAGAGGTCGACCATGCCTGCCGATAACACATCCGGAGCGTGGATTCAGTAGTGACTCTGTACCTATAGCGACCAGACGACTACGCTCCTCAGAGGTCGGCTCGGATTGGAGGTGGCGGGTTGGGTCTGCGCAATGGTCCTCCCACCGACTCGCGCCGCACCTTCGCCGGCTTGGTGGGCAACGCCCTTGCCGCCCGCGGCTACCTGTGCCGTCCGGACGGGGACGTGATCCACATCGAGTTTCCGACGCCGGGCGTGCTGGGCCTGACCAACGTGTGGCAGCGCTGCCTGGCTTCCCCGCCGCGCCAGTGGCAGTCGATAGTCGACGGCTTTCTGGACGGCGTGCTCCCCGGACTCGAACCGCCGCCTGACGAGGACCTCGACACGGTGGGCCCGGCGCTGCGGGTCCGGGTTGTGCCCGAGGACGAGGACGAGGGCCGCACCCGGCCTGCGCTGGCCTCTCGCCCGCTGGCCGAGGGCCTACGGGCCGTCCTCGCCATCGACCGCCCAACCATGATCGAGCTCGTTCCCGCCGTTCGCATGGGCCGCTGGCCGGCGTCGAAGGACGAGCTGTTCGACCTGGCCTACGCCAACGTCCGCCTCGATCCCCCGCCTTCTGTCTCGCCCTCGCCCGTCGAGGACGGCGTGCTCGTCACCCGCGTGTGGGGCGACAGCTTCTACACCGCCACGTGGGCCCGTTGGCTGCCCGAACTCCTCGGTCCACTGCCGCCCGCCGGAGTGCTGGTCGGCCTGCCCACCCGCCATGAACTGCTCGTACACCCGATCGCCGGCGTCGGCGCGGTGCACGCCATCCAGCCCCTGTCGGCGGTCATCGCCCAGGCCCACCGAGCCGGCCCCGGGTCGCTCAGCCCCCACCTTTTCTGGTGGCGGGAGGGGTCGCTGCGCCGCCTCCCGTTCGCGGTCAAGGCCGGTGCGTTCCGCTTCCAGCCCCCCGACGACTTCCTCGACGCCCTCAACGGCGCGGCCTAAGGTCGGTTCGCGACAAATACCGGGACTGGGTTCGCCTCTAAGCCCGGTTGCAGTGCGCGGCGGTCATCCCCCGGCGGCGGTCGGGTACCGTCGTCCGGTGGAGCGGCGGGTGGCCATCACGGGCTTCAATCGCACTGCCCGCTCCGTGCAGCGATAGGTGGCGGACGGGTGGGACGGGCTGTTGGCATCGACCTCGGAACGTCTAAGTCTCTCGTCGCCGCGGTAATCGATGACCGGCCGGTTGTTCTCCCCGCGCGTGACGGTCGTAGCACTCCGTCGGTCGTCGCATTCCCCCGTCGAGACGAAGTCCTGGTCGGGGAGGCAGCACGAAAGGCTGCCTCTCGGTATCCCGATCGCACATTCTGGTCGTTCAAGGACCTCCTCGGCGCCGTCGAACGCCGGGTTGTCGTAGAGAACCACCATCTCTTGCCGGAAGACCTGGCCACCCATGTGATCGTGCGCCTGAAAGAAGACGCCGAGGCCTACCTCGGCGAGGCAATCACTCAAGCCGTGCTCACGGTGCCCGCAGGGGCGAGCTACCGCCAGCGTCAGGCAACGAGGACGGCAGCCCGAGGCGCCGGGCTCGAGGTGCTGCGGATCGTCCGCGAACCGACGGCGGCTGCGGTCGCGTATCACTTTCTTCGGAGTACGGAGGAGGGCCTCCTCGTATTCGATCTCGGGGGAGGGACACTGGATGTTGCGGTCGTCGACGTTGGCGAGGGAGTCATCGCCGTCGCTTCGACGGCGAGCGATCTGCGTCTCGGCGGCGACGACTTCGACCTCTGCGTGGTCCGCTTTCTTGCCGACCGGTTCCAGCGGAAGCATGACATCGACCTGATGGCCGACGCGGCCGCCTTGCAGCGGCTCAAATCTGCGGCGGAGGTAGCGAAGATTGACCTTTCTTCCACCAATGCGGTCGACATCACCCTGCCGTTCATCGCTTTCGACCGGAGCGTGCCTTTGTCCCTGACGGACACCCTTGATCGCGCAACGTTCGAAAGCCTTACCGCCGACCTCCGTGAACGCTGCTGCCAGACGATCACGGCCGCGAGAAAGGAGGCCGAGCTCGCGGCGCAGGAGCGGAAGGGAGTGGCGCCGAGGGTCGATCGCATCCTGTTCGTCGGGGGTGGCAGCCGAACGCCCGGCCTGGTGAGGAGCCTCCAGGACTTCGTAGGGCTTCCCGTCGCGACCGGAATCAATCCGGATCACGCGGTTGCCCTCGGTGCTGCGCTCCAGGCAGGGGTACTCACGGGGGTAGTCAAAGACACGCTTCTGCTGGATGCGCTGAAGGACCCGCTCGGCATCGAGACTCAAGGCGGAGCCTTCTCCGTCCTGATCCCCTACCACACCACCTTTCCGACCCGTCGGACGGAGATCTTCTCGACGCAATCTCCTCGACAGGACGTCGCCGAGATTCGTGTGCTCGAGGGGCGCGCCGGTGTTGCGGCGGATGCCGAGATCCTCGGGCGACTCCGACTGACAGGCCTGTCGCGCCGCAAAGGGACGCCCGAGATCGAGGTCACCCTAGATGTTGATGCCAACGAGATACTTCACGTCGCCGCGCGCGAAAGGGTTGCGAGGTGTGAGGCCGCGTTGACAATCACGACCGACGTGGCACTGGAGGCACGACGCCAACGCCGGAGAGGAGAGCTGGAACCTCATGACCCCTTGGTGCCTCGCCGACTGGGAGCCTCCAAAGCGCCGCCGAAGCCGGCGTCAGGCAGAAAGGAAGGACGGAATCGGGCAGGCCGCAAGACTTTCTTCTTCATCTCCTATGCCTCGGTCGACCGCCACTACGTCGATCGCCTCGCCGATCACCTGCAAGCTCGAAGCGTGCCGGTGTGGTATGACCGGGAGGTCGAGCCCGGGTCGACGTGGGCCAGCGACATCGAGGATCGTCTGAAGAGCTGCCGCGGCGTGCTGGTCGTCCTGACCCTGCGGTCCATCCGTTCGCGATGGGTCGAGAACGAGGTGCTCCTTGCCCTCGACTTGAACAAGCCGATCTTCCCCTTACGCCTGGACGACGTGCGCTATTTCCCGCTACTCAACATCCATCACGAGGACGTCCTCGGAGGCGCCCTCCCCTCGGAGCGGTTGTTGAGCCGGCTGGTAGAGGTGGCGACGGGCTGATGCTCCGGCTCGCTACTGCACGGCCCGCAGCGTCCCCCGGCCGGGCAGGACCCGGTATGCGTCGTAGACGGAGTCGATGCGCTTGATGGTGGCGAGCAGGGAGTCGAGGTGGGAGGGGTCGGCCAGCTCGAACTCGAAGCGCAGGCGGGCGACGCGATCGGTGCCGGTGTGGGTGAAGCAGGAGACGATGTTGACGTGATGGTCGGCCAGGCACGTCGACACGTCCCGCAGCAGCTTCGACCGGTCCAGGGCCTCGACCTCGATCGACACGACGAACGAGCCGGCCCGCTCGCGGTCCCACTCCACCTCGATCTGGCGCTCGCGCATGTTGGACACCATGGCCAGGGCGTTGACGCAGTCGGCCCGGTGGACGGACACGCCTCGCCCGGTCGTGACGAAGCCCACGATGGCGTCGCCGGGCATGGGGTTGCAGCATCGGGACAGGCGGACGAGCAGGTCGTCCAGGCCCTCGACATGGACGCCCACGGACGGCCGGCGGCTGGATTGGCGGGGCTGGCGGGTGGGCGGCGCCTCCTCTTCCTCCGCCTCGGCGCCGTGCAGCTCCCGCCCGACGCGCTGGGCGACGGTGCGGGCGGCGACGTGGCCCTCGCCTATGGCGGCGTGGAGCGATTCGACGTCGGCGTAGTTGAGGGACTTGGCCACGTCGACGAGCAGTGCCGAGTTGGTGATCTTCTGGATGGGCAGGCCCTCCCGGCGCAGCGCCCGGACCAGCTCCTCCCGCCCGGTCTCGATCGTCTCCTCGCGCCGGGACCGGCTGAACCACTGGCGGATCTTGTTGCGGGCCCGGGGCGTGGTGACCACATGCAGCCAGTCCCGCGACGGGCCGGCCCCCTCCACCTTCGAAGTCACGACGTCGACGGTGTCCCCCGACGACAGCCGGCTGTCGAGCGGTACCAGTCGCCCGTTGACCTTGGCGCCGATGCAGCGGTGGCCGACCTCGGTGTGGATGGAGTAGGCGAGGTCGATGGGCGTGGCCCCGACGGGCAGGGTGACCACGTCGCCCTTGGGGGTGAAGACGTAGACCTCGTCCTGCTCGAGGTCGACCTTCAGTGTCTCCATGAACTCCTGAGGGTCGGCCGTCTCCCGCTGCCAGTCGACGATGCGGTGCAGCCAGGCGGCGTCGGCGCTCGGCTCCGAGCCCTCTTTGTAGCCCCAGTGGGCGGCCACGCCGTACTCGGCCCGCATGTGCATCTCCCGGGTGCGGATCTGCACCTCGAGGGGCTTGCCCTCGGGCCCCACCACCGTCGTATGCAGCGACTGGTACAGGTTGAACTTGGGCATGGCGATGTAGTCCTTGAACCTGCCCTGCACCGGCTTCCAGGTGGCGTGGATCGTCCCCAGGGCGGCGTAGCAGTCCTTGACGGTCTCGACCACGACCCGGATGCCCACGAGGTCGTAGATCTCGTCGAACTCCTTGCCCCGCACGATCATCTTCTCGTAGATGCTCCAGTTGTGCTTCGGCCGGCCGGTGACCTCGGCGTCGATGCGCAGCTCGGCGAGCCGTCCCTGGACGACCTCCACCACCTGGGAGAGGTACTTCTCACGCTCGGGTGAGCGGGCGGAGACCATCTGCTCGATCTCGGCGTATCGCTTCGGGTAGAGGGTGGCGAAGGAGAGGTCCTCCAGCTGCCACTTGATGCCGGCCACGCCCAGGCGGTGGGCGAGCGGCGAGTAGATGTCGAGGGTCTCCTGGGCGATGCGCTGCTGCTTCGCCTCCGACAGGGCGGCGACGGTGCGCATGTTGTGGAGCCGGTCCGCCAACTTGACCAGCAGGACCCGCAGGTCGTTGGCCATGGCCACGAGCATCTTCCGCATGGTGGCGGCCTGTTGGGCCTCCCTCGAGTCGAAGCGGATGCGGTCGAGCTTGGTGACCCCGTCCACCATGCGCTTGACCTCGGCCCCGAAGTCCCGCTCTATCTCCTCGATGGTGACCCGCGTGTCCTCCACCGCGTCGTGCAGGAGGGCGGCGGCCAGGGTGACGTCGTCGAGGCCGAGCTCGGCCAGGATCGTCGCCACCGCCACCGGGTGGTGGATGAAGGGGTCGCCCGACTTGCGCAGCTGGCCCTCGTGGGCCGCGGCCGCCACCTCGTAGGCCCGGTAGATCAGGTCGGGGGACGAGCGGGGGTGGCGGGCCTTGAAGGCGTCGACCAGGCTCGCCAGCTCGGCAGGGCGGGTGGCGGGCGTGGCGGCCCTCCGCCAGGGCAGCACCCGATCGACCGACGGCATCCTGCGCTCCCGAAGTCGCTAGTAGGTGAGAAGGGACATCAGATCTCTCCCCTCCAGCTTGGCGCGGCCCGAGAGAAACGTCAGCTCGATCACGAACCCGAGGCCGCAGACGGTGCCGCCGAGCTTCTCCACCAGCCGGCACGACGCCGCCGCGGTACCCCCTGTGGCGAGTACGTCGTCGATCACCAGGACCTGATCGCCCTCGGAAACCCCGTCCTTGTGAATTTCCAGCAGGTCGGTGCCGTACTCGAGGGCGTACTCCTCCCGCTCGATCTGCCACGGCAGCTTGCCTGCCTTGCGCACGGGCACGAAGCCGGCCCCGAAGCGGTAGGCGATGGGGGCGGCCAGGATGAACCCCCGCGCCTCCACCCCGAGCACCTTGGTCACGGGCCGGTCGGCGAAGTGTTCGGCAAGGTCGTCGACGACGGCGGTGAAGGCGTCCGGGTCGGCCAGCAGCGGAGTGATGTCCTTGAACACGACGCCCGGCTTGGGGAAGTCCGGGATGTCGCGGATCCGCTCCTTCAGCCTGGCCGGGTCGGTCAGCGCCGCTTGCCCTTCTTCCGGGGACGGGGCGCCCCCGGCTTGGGCCGGTTGGCGGCCGGCCTGGGCTGGGGCTTGGCGTTGGCCTTCGCCTCCACCGGAGGCCGGTCCTTGGCCGTCGGCACGAGCACGTCCTCGTCGTCCTCCACGGCCACCCCCCGGCGGGTCTTGGTTGCGCCGGCCGCGGGCGGGCGGCGGCTCCCTCCACCACCCCCACCGGCGAGGGCGGCCGCGGCGGCGGGCGTGAGGGCGACCGTGCTCCCCTTGGCGTCCGCCCGCTGGCGGATAGCCGCGTACTGCGGCTCCCGTTCCTTGAGCATGGCCAGGATGGGCGAGGCGATGTAGATCGACGAGTAGGCACCGGTGAGCAGGCCGACCAGCAGGGCCAAGCCGAAGTCCTTCAGCGTGCTGGCCCCGAGGAACC
>DASUXN010000434.1:0-2133 GCA_036377875.1 Acidimicrobiales bacterium | reverse complement strand
CTCGCCCGCCGCAGCCGCAACGGCGACCTTCTTCTCGGGCTCACGCCGGCGGGTGCGGCGGCCGGCGCCGATGTCGGCCTCGACCGTCTCCTCCGTGGGTACCCCCGCCACCCGGGCCACGCCGGGCATGCCCAGCTCGATCCCGCGCCGGGGTGGGTCCAGGGCCTGGACGACGAACGTACGTACCTCGCCCTTGGTGAGCACCGACTTGGCGCTGCGAGGGGGAGGCGTCCCCAGGGCCACCAGAGGGACGTAGCACCGGGCCGCTCCGACCATCACGAACGCACCGTGGGACGTGAAGCCGTCGACCTCACCCTCCACCTCGGTGCCGAGGGGGTGGTCGGCGATGAACTGGATGAACGGCAGCGGGTCGTTCACCGCCCCGACCGGCTTGCTCCGGCGGCGACGGACCCGTTTGCCGGTCCGACCCTCGCCCTCTCCGTCCGCGTCTGCTTCCGCAACCGTGCGGGCGACGCGCGGCGGCGGCATGTCGTCGGGGTGGATGGCCTCGGCCGTGGCCTCGGCGATGGCCTCCGCCACCGGGCCCTCCGCCACCGTCGCCCGCTTGAGGGCCGCCTTCTGCGCCTTGCGGGCCTGGCGGATGGCCTCCCGGCTCTTCGGCCCCCGCACCGGCGACCTGGGCGTGAAGATCCACCCCACGCCGGGCACGGGCTTGCCGCCGATCAGGCGCCCGTCGTCGAACAGCCATGGGTACTCGGCGTGGAACTCCTGGAACGAGTCGTTGGAGAGGACGACGGCGTCGGTCCGGTCGGCGATGCGCAGCAGGAAGCCATCGCCCCGGCCGACGGCTCCCGCGGGCGGCGACACGATCTCCCCGGCCGCCTCCGCCTGCTCGTACTCAGCCCGCTCGGACTCGTCGATCCGGTACCCGAACGAGGCGTCGACGACCACGATGACCTGCTCGGCTGGTCGCTCCAGCATGAAGGCGCGCACCGCCTCGTCCAGCTGGGCGAGGCTCGGGATGGACCGGCCTTCAGTGGCGATGTTGGAGCCGTCGACGACGACGTAGAGCTCTGCCATGTCCCGCTCAGTCAACCACTCGGCGTCGCCCGGAGGGGGAATGGCGGCTCCGGAAGGACCGCAGTCGCGTCGATACTGGTCGCATGGCCGACCCCTGGGGCACCCGCGCGCCGACCACCGCGTCGCCGTCCCCCAACTGGTACCCGGACCCGTCAGGGGCGGCCGAGCTTCGGTACTGGGATGGAGCGGGATGGACTCGCCACGTGGTCGTCGCCGGCCAGGTCACGGAGCGGCCCATGCCTTGGCCGCCCGTGGGCGCCACGTCGGCAACGGGCCCAGAGCTAACCGACGAACGGGCCCACCTCCCCGGGCGGGCCGCCCTGTACGGACTGGTCGGCTTCGTCGTGGGGATGGTCCTCGCCTTCGCCCTGTCGATCGGCGGAATCTTCCTGGACCTGCCCGAGATCGCCGTTCTCCTGCTCAATCTGGCCGGGTTGTGGACGGGGCTGCTGGGGGCCTGCTGGCGGGCCAGCCGCCGGTACGGTACGGGCAGCCTGGTGCGGGACTACGGGTTGCGCATCGACGGCACCGACTTGGGGCGCGGCCTTCTCATGTCCCTGGCCGCCCGCCTGGCCGCCGCCATCGTGGTGCTGCCCTTCATCGCCGTGGACGAACGGCTCGCGGGCGACAACTCCGAGGTGTTCGGCGATGTCGGGTACAGCGTGGCGACCTTCGCCATCTTCGCCGTGGTCACGGTCGTGGGCGCCCCCGTGGTCGAGGAGCTGTTCTTCCGGGGGCTCCTGCTCCGGTCGCTGACCAGCCGGATCGGCGCCACGCCCGCCCTCCTCGCCCAGGCCGGCTTGTTCGCCCTGGCCCACTTCAGCCCGCTCCTGGGGCTGGCGAACGTGTCGGTGGTGGCGGTTATCGGGGCCGCCGGCCTCATCTTCGGCATCACCGCCCGCAAACGGCGGGTGGGCACGTCGGTGGTGGCCCACGCCGCCTTCAACCTGCTGTCGGTGGCGTTCCTGGGCTTCGCCACGTTCTGAGCGGTGGGCGCCTGCGGGTTAGCCCCGGACCGCCCGCGCCACCAGGGCCCGCTGCTCGGCGGCGTGGATGGTCTGGCTGCCGGTGGCGGGACTGGGGGCCGCGGCC